>JABJAL010000055.1 GCA_018669005.1 Nitrospinaceae bacterium | reverse complement strand
GGACCCGACAATCCACAGGGAAATTATCTTTCCCGATTTGCGCCCGCTCCACCGTTTGGATAGCTTGTCTCCACTGACCAGGTAATTCGTTATTCATATGGAGGCAAGGGCACGGATGCGCATTGACGTTCACAATCATTTCTACCCAAAAGTCTATCTTGATGAGGTCGAGCGCCTTGGCGGGGCGGTTAAGCTAGAGGAGAAGGACGGGCGGCAGGTGTTCACCATTAGGGGGGTGCCGGTCGTTCACATATCGCCCCCGCAGCTCGATCCCGAGCTCAGGCTCCGCGACATGGACGCCTCAGGCGTGGACATGCAAATGCTCTCGCTCACCATGCCCCATGTCTATCTCTGGGAGCCCGAGGCAGGCCTCGCCCTCTCCCAAGCAGTGAACGATGCTTTTGCCGATATCATCTCGCGCTATCCGTCCCGTTTTACGGCGGCGGCCTCGGTCCCGCTACAGGACCCGAAACTCGCCATTGCCGAGCTTGAGCGCGCGGTGGAAAAACTTGGGCTCCCGGCCGTCTATCTAATCACCAGTATCGACGGACGAGGGATACACGAAAAAGAACTCTGGCCCTTTTATGAGCGGGCGGCGGAGCTTGGTGTTCCGGTGTTCATCCACCCGTTCCTGCCCCCCGGGGCGGGGGAGATGCGCGACTACTGGCTCCAAACTGTTCTTGGCGTGTTGTTCGAGAGCGCCCTGACGGCGGCGCGCTTTGCCTTCAGTGGTCTTTTTGAGCACGTGCCGAATCTGAAACTCGTTGTTCCTCATATCGGGGGGCTTATCCCCTATTCGATGGGTCGCATCGACAAGGGCTACAGGACCCACCCACCCTGCAGCGAGTTTATCGATAAGCCGCCGAGCGAGTACCTCAAAAATATTTACATCGATTCGGTTGCCTTCGAGGTCGAGGCGCTTGCCTATGCCGTTGGGCGCTGGGGGGCGGAGCGTACGATGCTCGGGAGCGATTACCCACAGGCGATGGGCGATCTTGAGGGTTGTGTGGCCGATGTCGAGGCGCTTGATATCCCGGCGGGAGACAAGGAAATGATCTTCGGCGGCACGGCGCAAAAACTGCTGGGCCTCGATTCGGCCTAGGTCTTATATCTTTGACATCGCCATAAATGTTCTTCGCACGTTGTACTGGTGCCGCCCGGTCATGACGGCGGCGCGCGGGTCGCTCTCTGGCAGCGAGAAGCGCTCGCTCTGGACGACACGCTCGAAAGTCTGCTCAAGAGAGAGGCCATCGGTAATGGCACCCCGCACCCCGCGGGCTACCTCGCTGAAATAGGAAAGGTAATCGTCGAGAAGGCTGGCCTCGGCCATCGGCATGTGCGCCGGGATAAGTGTTTCAATATCGAGCGTCTGGACAAATCGGGTGAGGGTGCCCAGGAAGGTGTGGGCGTCGGATTCAAGCGCGAGGCCAAATATGCCGCCGGTGACGTTGCCCGTCCAAACGGCTTTGGCCTCGGGCACGTAGGTCATGGTGTCGCCGGGCGTGTTGGCCGGACCGAACCAGTGGCACTCGACGATACGCCCCCCTAGGTCGAAGCGGATGTAGTCGTCGAACACGATATCGGGCAGGCGAAGCGTCACCCCCTCGAAAATTTTCGGGTCATTATCGACGCAGGGAATCATGAACTCGCGCTCGTGTTCAAAGTGGGGGACGATCTCAGCGGTGCGCCGGTGCTGTACGACGAGGGTTTCCGCCGGGAAGGCGCAGTTCCCAAATGTGTGGTCAGCGTGATAGTTCGAATTAACGAGATAAAGAATGGGTTTGTCGGTGACTTCCCGCACGCGCTCAAGAATTTGGTTGGCCATCGGAACGCTGATGTGGGCATCGATGACTAGCACCCCCTTTTCGCCGACGACGAAGCCAGCATTGTCCACGCCGGGAATGGACGAAATCAACGCATAGACGCCGGGGGATAGTTCAGTTGTCTCAAGGTGCGCCCCGGTCGGATTGAGTTTCCATTTACTGAAACTCGCCGGAAACTCAGACCAGTCGAGTAGTTTAAAGTTGCCGCTCATCTTGCTTCCTTTCCATTAATGGGTTTTTGACTGAGATTGTCCGCCCCAATTCGAGGTTCTTTGCAGTGGACCGCTAGTCCATGATGATGGCTGCCCGCCCGGTGATTAGCCCCGCCTCAAGCCGCTCGTGGACCTTCTCGGCCTCCTCTAGCTTGTAGGTCTCCGTCACGAAAGGCCAAAGCTCTCCCCGCGCCACGAGTTCGAGCGAGTCCCTGATCTCTTGTTTGGTAAATGAGCGACTGCCGAGGAGTTCGAGCTCGTGTGTGAGCATCCGACCGGCGGAGACGCTAAAGGGCTTGGGCGTGTTGCCGCCCAGCGTGACGAGGCGACCTCTGCGACCAAGGGCCTCCACTGCGGTCTCAAGGGTGGACGGGACGGAGACGAAATCAACGGCGACATCGAGGCCGCGCCCTTCCGTAAAATCCTCTAGCGCCTCGGCCACATTATCCTTGGAGGCGTCAACGACCGCCTCGGCCCCCAGTTCGCGGCACTTGCCCAGTTTGTCACCAACGGTGTCGATAGCGATGACGCGGGCGTGGGCCCATTTGGCGAGCATCACCATGTGAATTCCCACGCCGCCGCCTGCGCCGAAGACGGCGACCGTCTCTAAGGGGGCGATTCGCGCCCTTCGAGTCACTTTGTAGGGCGTGACAATGGCATCGCAAATGACAGCAGCCTCGGCCGGATATTTTTTGTAGTCGAGACCCTCCGGGATGGGAACGTAATTGCGGGCGGGCATCTTGATGTATTCGGCATAGCCGCCGTCTGAGTGCCGCCCAACGAAACCCGCCAGATTCTCGCAGAGCGCCTCGTGGTCGGTCCGGCACCAGCGGCAGTGCCCGCAGGTGAGGTAGCAGTGCATGGTAACCGGATCGCCGATGCTAAGACCGGTGACGCCCTGGCCAATTTCCACGATCTCGCCCAGCACTTCGTGGCCGATGATGACCGGATAGTCCACCTGGGCGCGCCCGGCGCGGGCGTGGTGAATGGTGAGGCCCGAGCCGCAAGAAAGCACGCGTGCGACTGCCTCGCCGGGGCCTGCCTTTGGGTCGGGCCGCTCCTCCATCACGAACGGCGTATTTTTCTCTTTCAGCACCATTGCTTTCATGGTTTCTCCCTTTTGAGTGCGAATCTATGTTTGGTCATATGATAACGATTTATCGTGCTTCGGCGCGAGGGTGCCCGAACCAGCGAGCCGGGCGGGTCGAGACGAACTCGCCTGCCTTTTTTGAGCTTAAGTTCAACGATGTTACCGCTTGCCGAAAAAGCCCTCCAGCGCTGAAGGCCGTCGAATGGCTCATCGCCGACGGCAGCGTCGCCTGCAGGGAATTCGAGAAACACGCGCCAGCGCCCCTCAAGCGTCCCAAGGACGAGGCCGTCCGTGCAGCAGGGGAACCAGCGGTGCCAGGTGAGAAATTCCTTTCCTCCTGGTTTGGCGTCGAAGGTGTCCCATTCGCTATTTGGGTCATCGAAAATAAGAATTCGCGCCCCGTTGGGGTCGCCCTTTACCCGTATTCGCATGGTTGCCCCGCCGCCGTCTGGATTGTTGGGTTTATCATGGACGATGAAGAGCGAGAGGCCCTCTCGCGTCGTGACTAAAAAAAGATGCGAAGTGTCGTCCCTCAGGCGCGGGTGGGGGCCGTTGAAGGAGTAGTGGGACAGCGCCTCGTAGGAGTAGAACTCTGCCGCCGCTTTTTCCCGCTCGGGGTAGGGGTCGATGTAGCCAAGGATATTGGCGTCGAAATCGCCTCGGCCGGGGGCGGACTCCTGGGCGACGCGAATCCGGGCCGCCCAGGCTGGACCCGCAAATCCGAGCACGATAGTGGTCAGGAATATGATTATCAGAGAATCGGATTTTTTCATCGCCCGGCCTTCATTGATCTCGGGGAATGGGTTAGCATGCCGATTCTAGCACAGGGGGTGCGGCGCGCCCCGGATTGTGGCCCGCCGCCGCATTTATAATTTTTCGAACAAGGAGAATGAGGAAAATGGCTGATCTTGGTGATCATGGCTTGATGGGTGTCGATTGGGAGGAGCGGATTAATTTTGACCGCATGAGGAAGGAGCGCCTGCAGCGGGCCAAAGACGCGCTTGACGCCAGCGATGTGGACGCGCTTTTCGTCTTTCGGACGGAGGATTGCCGCTATCTGACGGGTTTTCGCTCCCACCTGCATCCGACGGCCTCGCTCGGCATGGCGGCCTGCGTGCTGGCCAAGGGACAGGAGCCCTATATCTTCAGCATGGATGACGATCACGTTCACGCGCGCATGACTTGGCTTGCCTCCGAGCAGATTCAAAAGCGCGCGAACCTGCGCGATATCTCGGCGGTGAAGGACTGGGCCAAGCGCGTCGAGGGCCTCATCGGCAACCTCGATGGCAAGAAGGTGGGCGTCGACCTCTGGAGCCCCTCGATCGAAAAACATCTCAAAGAAGCCTTCCCAAAGACCGAGTTCGTAGACGGCTACGTGGTCTTGATGAAGGCGAAGATTATCAAGACCCAGGATGAGATTCATTGCTTGAAGGCGGCGACGGTCATCACCGAGGCGGGGATGCATGCCGCGCTTGATTTCCTGAAGCCGGGCGTCAAGGAGTGTGAAGTGCTCGCCGTGGCGTGGGAGACCATGACGGCGCTTGGCAGCGAATGGACCCAGTGCGCCAACATCGTGTGCTCGGGCCCCTACACCGCGCCCTACCGGCGGCTGACGTCCGACCGCATTATCCGCATGGGCGATCCCGTGATCATCGACATCGGCGGCTGCTTCAACGGCTACTGGGGCGATTTCACGCGGACCTGGATTTGCGGCGACATCATGCCGACTCCGGAGCAGATCGAATGGCATATGAACAGCTATAACGCCGTTTGGGACTCGTGCGAGGCCTCGAAGGTGGGCAACACTACGCTCGACGTTTACAAGGCGGCCGAGCCCTATGTGCTCGACAGCCTGGGCCACGGCTCGGGAACCAACCCCTGGGAGCTTCCCTACTTCAGCCCGGCGGCCTATGACGATCCCCTCGATCTCGAGGAGGGGATGACCTTCAACCTTGAGCCCTACGCGGGCAAGGTCGGAATCGGCGGCTTCAGACTTGAGAACAACGTCGTCGTCAGGAAAGAGGGCCCGGACGTCTACACGCCCTATCCCTATGACGAGAGGCTCGTCACCGACGTGCACAAGCTCGACACGTCGACGGGGCGTACGCGCTAGTTTAAGTACGAAGAAAAGAAAAAAGGGGAGGGAGGCCAGATGCCTCTCTCCCCTTTTTATTTGTGCGCTGTTTTTTGATCAGGCCCCTCTGTCGGCGGCGTCATCGTCATCGCCCGTGAGGTCCTCGTCGGTCTGGAGAGGAAATTCGGCCTCCCCGAGATTGGTGGCGGCATCAAAGCCGGCTGGCGGGGCGAAAGTGTCCGGGGGGCCCAATGTCTGCACCTCGAATTCTATGAATTTGGGTTTACTGAGGTTGCCGGCCCTGTCCTCAACGCGAATCTCGGCCTTTCCGTAAATCGTATTGGAGGTGCTGCCGGTGCCTCCGCTGAGAGCGGCCCAGACCAGCAGGGCGCCGTTCATTTTGTCAGTTTTTTTGTCCTGCATGATGATGTCGGGCACATAGGAGCCGCCTAGCTGCTCGAAAGATATCTGAATCCTGTCGAGGTCGCCGTCCGGGTCGGTGGCCTGGATGTAGATTTTCCAAAACTCTCCATCACGAATTTTTTTTTGCGCTGCGACGGCCGTGATGACGGGGGTGTGTTCCTCTCCGGTTGGGCCCTCGCGCATAGGCAGAATGAACGAGAAGAAAGCGCTTACCCCGCCAGCTGCCATGAGACTAAATGCCAGCGCCAGTGCCGAGGCTCTGAATAGAGTTTTCTTTTTCATCGTGTGTCCTTTTTTGGCATGTGCAAAGTTCGCTGGCGGCCCATCTATTATATTAGACAACAAAAGGGGCGAGAATGTTCCAAAAATCTTGCAAAATTATGTGGCCTGGAGCATATATCTCGCTATTTTTTCCCAGATATTGCCCGCCGAGGAGTTAAATACCCACTGGTCCGGGATGATTTTCAGTGGGTTTTCCCGGACCGAGCCTGACAATAGGTTGAGCCTACGCCGCATCTAGGGTGCCATGAGACCGGTCCCGGGACCGCCCTCGGGACCGCCCCTCGGTCCGTTGCCCATGGATGGCCCATCGGCTAGGTTTGGGGGCCTAATGAATAGACAGTGGCCCGCGTCGCCTGCGGCCTTAACCGAATAAAGGAGAGCGCGCCCCATGAGCCAGGGACCAAGCCGCGATGAAATTGCCCAAGCGGCGGAGAAAAAAACTTACGAGGAGCACCGTGCCGAGGGCCCCGACGCCGTCACCTGCAGCGTTATCACGGTGAGTGACACGAGAACCTCAGAGACGGACACGAGCGGCAAGCTCATCGCCAACATGCTCACCGATTGCGGTCACAAAATCGCCTTCACGCGCATCGTCAAGGATGACGCCGGGCAAATCAGAGGCGCGCTCGAGGAGGCCTGCTCGGACCCCGCCGTCCAGGTCGTCATCACGAACGGCGGCACCGGCATCACCCAGCGAGACACGACCTACGACGTTGCTCTCTCGATGATCGAAAAAGAGATGCCCGGCTTCGGTGAGTTGTTTCGCTATGTGAGCTACCTCGACATCGGCACCGCCTCGATCCTCACCCGCGCGACGGCGGGCACCTGCCAGGACACCATCATCATGACCCTTCCTGGTTCCGGGAATGCTTGCCGCACTGGCATGGAAAAAATCATACTGCCTGAGATCAGCCACATGGTCCGCGAAGTGCTCAAGAAGGGGTGAGGGGATAAACCATTAAATAATATAAGGTTGTGTGCTGGCGTCTGTCTTTGTCCCCTGATTTCTCTCAGTCCCACTCGATGGAGTGTCTCATACTATATGACTAAAATAGATAAAATGCTCTTTTTGTCTTGACAATATAGGAGCCCGTTTATAATAATAACTATCAAATTGAAGATTTGACCCCATCGCCTAGGTAAGGGATTTTTCGCAGCGAAATAATACCGGATTAATTCTGGCCTATGGATTTATCTGAGTAAATCGCTCGGAGAGATCATGAAACTGAATTTTGAAATTTTACCCTTTAGAGGAGTCTGGAGATGCTGAAACGAATCTGCATGACCCTACTCGCCGCCGCCGTGATTGTCGTGCTATCGGCCCCGAGGCCTGTGATCGCCGCTCCCGGCGAAGTCGTCTATTCGGAAAATTTTACCTACCGCACTGGGTACGCTGCTGGCGACCCCCAGTGGGATAACTGGAAAACGTTCCGGGCGGATGTAAAGGCGAACATCGCCACCACCAGTTCGGTGACCATCTCGGGAAGCCGCGATCCGGTGGGGGCAACCTGCAGCGATCCCGTGAAGGCGCAGCAAATCGCCAGCGCTCTGGGGAACGGCCCATATCTGTTCACTTTATCATGCGACGGTCGCACCTGGAATGTAGGTCAGTGCGGTTATGGCATTGAAATAAACTCAAATACATTGCCGGTCGGGGATTGGCAAAGAACCAGAGTGTGCCGTTGCCTCACTTCAAATGCCTATATCGTCCGTCCGACTCTTTGGAACCGCAGCAACTCGAACTGGGGCGGAATCAACGGCCCGACCTGCCGTGGCCCGTCCCAGAGCTTGAAAGTTACCTTCGTGGTCGGCCCCCAGCTTATCGAAGTCGATCTCGACATCAAGCCGGGAGGCGAGCCCAACAGCATCAACACGGGCTCTAAGGGCAACATTCCGGTCGCCATTCTCTCGGACGCTGATTTCGACGCTGTAGCGCGGGTGGATGTCGCAACCTTGGCCTTTGGTCCCGGTGACGCCGCTCCCCGTAAATGCTCGCCCGAGGACGTGAACGCTGACGGCCTCGCCGATCTCGTCTGCCACTTCGGCACCCAGGACACATCATTTTCCGACAGTGATACCGAGGGTGTACTGACCGGACAAGATGTCGACGGCACCGATCTGGAAGGTACCGATACGGTCCGGCTCGTTCCGCCGAAGGGAAAAGGAAAAAGCGGCAAATAGTTTTTGATTCAGAGTAATTTCTAATCTGGGGCGGGCTGTGGATATCGCGGCCCGCCCCGTTTTTTATGTGTCCTGAGCTATTCTACCAGCGCGAAGATAACAAGCCCGGCCGCGACGAGCCCGGCGCCGATCATCTTCTGGCGTTTTCCGCCCTCTTTGAGAATGAACACCCCCAGCGCCGCGCCGATAAGGACGCTTACCTCCCTGGCCGCAACAACGTAGCTCACCTGGCTCATTCGCATCGCAAATAATACGAGCCCGTAGGCCCCCATCATGCAAAAACCACCAGTGGCGGCGCGCAGAAGCGTTTTCGGATCGCCAAGGTGCAGGGTTTTGAGGTTCACTCGCTCTTTTGTAAGTTGAAGCGAGAGATTCAAAAGCGCCGTTAGTGTGAACATGAGGTAGATATAAATCTCTGGCGGGGCAAGCGTGACACCCGCCTTGTCCACGACCGAGTAGATCGAGGTCACGAGCCCTGTGGCGAGCGCCCATCGGCTTCCCGGCTCCTTGAACAATCCGAGGATGCCGCGCATCCCGGCGGTCCCGGGGCCAATATGAGAAGTGAACACCCCCGCCACGATGAGCAGAATCGCCGCGCCGCCGGTGAGCGAGATTCGCTCGCCTAAAAAGAGGACCGCCAACATCGCCGCCAGGACCGGGGCCGAGCCCCGCGCCAGCGGATAGATTCTCGAAAGCTCGCCCTCTTGATAGGCGCGGCCAAGAGCGTAGAAATAAAAAGAATGGAGAGTGCCAGTGGTGAGGATAAATTTCCATGCGCCGGGGGGAATCGCTGCCAGCTCAAAGCGCCAGATAAAAACCGGGGCGAATATGATGAGCGAGGCCCAGAGCGATATTTGGAGCATCGCCCTTGGCTCGTCCGCGCCCTTGGCGGCAAAATTCCAAAAAGCGTGTAAAAAGGCGGCGATGAATATCAGGCCGAGGGGAAATAGGTCCAAGGCAGCGGTTGTCCTCTCTCGTCTGGCGGCGATCCCCACCGCCACTAAAAATGCCGTATAATAAGGTGCCTCGCAGCTTTAAGTTGACACACCGCTTGGGAAAAGACTAGTTTAAGCATCCGGATTTAAGATAAGCGGGCCGTTATTTTTTTTCTTCATGCACCCGAAAGGCATTGATTTCATGGATCGTCTGGCGATATATCCTGGAACCTTTGATCCCCCGACGATGGGACATCTCGACGTAATCCGCCGAAGTCTACATATTTTCGACAAGGTGTATGTTGCCGTCACACTGAACCCTGAGAAGACCACGTTGTTCTCCTTCGAGGAGAGAAAACAGTTCTTCATGGACGCGCTTGAGGGGGTTGAAAATCTGGAGATCGTCAGCTTCGAGAAGCGTCTTTTGGTTGAATTCGCTGCAGACCTCGGGGTGAACGTCATCGTGCGGGGTATCCGGGCGGTGAGCGATTTTGAGTATGAATTCCAGATGACCCTTATGAATCGCCAACTCGACAAGAATATCGAGACGGTATTTTTGACGCCGAGCGAGCAGTACAGTTTCTTGAGTTCAAGCCTCGTTAAGGAAGTTGCCTCATTCGGCGGCGACATAAGCCAGTTCGTCCCCGCGAAGGTGGCCGAGGCGCTTGGTCGCCGCTTTAATAAATCATCATAGTACCGGGAGTCCAGTCATGAAGCTCGCATCACGTATGGGTAAGTTGCCTCCAATCCCCACCCTCGCCATGAACACCAAAGCAGCCGAATTAAAGGCGCAGGGTGTTGATGTCATCTCGTTCGCAGCAGGGGAGCCTGATTTCGACACCCCCGATCATATAAAAGAGGGCGCCATCAAGGCCCTTCGCGATGGGCAGACGAAATATACGGCGGTGAGCGGCATCCCCGCGCTCCGCCAGGCAATCTGCGATTGGGTGGCCGAGCACAAGGGGGTCACGTACACGCCGGATGAAATCATCTGCACGGTGGGCGGCAAGCAGTCGGTTTTCAACGCGCTCCATGTGTTGCTTGAAGAAGGTGATGAAATCGTGATACCGGCGCCGATTTGGGTGGCATACGAACCCGTGGCGACGCTTGCCGGGGCGAGGGTTGTTCGCGTTGAGACGAGCGAGGAGAACAACTTCAAGATGACCCGCGAGGAGCTTGCCGCCGCCATGAGCCCTCGAACGAAGCTTGTCGTCATTAACAGCCCGTGCAACCCCTCAGGCTGTGTTTACACTCGTGCCGAAATCGAGGGCATCGCCGCCGAGGTGCTGGCGCACCCGAGCGCGATGGTTCTCACCGATGAAATTTATGGAAAGCTTCTCTATGACGGTGAGGAGCATGTCTCAATTGCCAGCCTCTCGCCCGAGATGAAGGCGCGCACGCTGCTCCTCGATGGCTTCTCGAAAACCTACGCCATGACCGGCTGGCGGATGGGCTACACCTGCGCCCCCAGAGAGATTGTCAAGGCGATGGACACCCTCCAGGGCCAAAGCACGAGCAACGTCACCACGTTTGCCCAATACGGCGGCATCGCCGCCCTCCAGGGGCCGCATGATTTTCTCGACGGGTGGCGGGCCGAGTACGACAAGCGCCGCCAGGCGATCGTCGAGGGGATGAATTCCATCGACGGCTTGTCTTGCGTCATGCCCAAGGGGGCGTTCTACGTCTTCCCGCGCATCAGCAATCTTTTCGGGCGGCAGGGGCCGAATGGGGAGATCACAGATTCGATGGACGTAGGGGTCTATTTTCTTGAACATGCCCAGTGTGCTGCTGTTCCCGGTGTCGGATTTGGTGATGATAGGTATATCCGCTTCTCCTATGCGACTTCGCTAGAGAACGTCAAAGAGGGCATCGAGCGCCTTCGGGCGGCGGTGAGCCTGCTGGGCTGATGGCACTCTATCGGCTCGGACGCATTCTTCAGGGACTCGCTCTGCTCGATGTCGCCTTCGCGCTTTTTTTCGCCGGCTCGATCCCTGTGTTGGGCGGCATGGCAGCCCAGTTTCAGATCGTCCTGCTGGCTGGCGCGCTCTTCGGGGCGGGCCGATTTTTTCAGACGAAGGGCGAGGCAAGGCTCCGCGCAGCGGGGCTCATTCCCGCCAGTGACGATTCGCCCCAAGGGCAAAGCGATCCGGGCAATCCGGGCGAAGAATCTGGGCGCTCGTGAGCGGCCAAGGTCTCCAGGCCGCCTTTGCCGAGTGGTGGGACGCGCGCTGCCAGGTCTATCTGGATCGTAATTTCGGTCGAGCTGGCGAGGAAGCACTCACCCAATTCACAGAACTTTTCTTTCCCCTATCAGCAGAGCCCACCCTGCCCGAGCAGGTGCTTGCGCTCTCGTTCATCCATCTTCGCCTACTGGGCGGGGAGCCGCTTAGCACCGTTCAGCAGCGAGCCGAGCGGCTGGGCCCCCTGTTCGGAGCGCAGGGAACGAAACCCGCCCCTGGTCTTCTCTACCTTGTTTTAACATCGTCCACCTCGACACCTGGCAAGCTCTCATCGCTTGCCCAGGCGCAGTCGGCATTTTTCAGCCTCTTGCTCCGCCGCCTCGCCGCCGCCCTTGATCGGGGGGAGAGTGAAGACTCTTTGCGAGATGAGCTCGACAGCGTTTGGGACATTCATGGCGAGGAGGCAACGGCGGCTGCGTTTGCGGGTGCACGGGGGCTCTGGCGGCGTCTTTCGGATCCACAGCTTGGGTTCGGAGCGCTCGAATTCGAGCCCGAAGGTTGGCTGGCCGACAATGGGCTGGGCGAGGAGATGGGGGAGGCGCTTAATCTATTTTCCGGCGCGCAGGGGCATCCCCATCTTGAGGTGCTGGCCGCGCGGCTGGCCGCAGTGGAAGCGCTACAAGCCACCTCGGGGCAGGGGAGCGAAGATGCGAGCCGAGCCAGGGAGAATGCCCTTGCCGCAATACAGACAAGTCTCGTCAATGGCATGGCAGGCATTACCCCTTGGGAGGCCGAGGTTTTCCATCCAGTGCATCCACTTATTGCCTCTCTATCGGAGTGGTGCGAGAAACTTCGGCTGCTCGATGAGGGCGAGACACCGACAGCCTACGCCGGGCGCGAGCGATTGCCCGATTGGCTAAAAAAAGCGCTTGATGATGGGAGACGGGGCAACGCGTCATCGGGTCGTCTTACGGTGGGCGGCGATACCTATCTTCTCTTCGGAGTGGATGCCGGGGCCTCAACCGAGGCGGTCTCAATCGAGCTGGCGGCGCCTCTTCAGGAGGCGGGCGAGGCCATATCGCTCGTGGTTCGCTTCGGGGGCGAGGATGTGAAATTTCGCTACGATCTGTCTGATGGCCGGGAGGCTCTTGCGGCGATTCGCCTTGCATGCCAGCCCGACATTCGGGCCGACCTATTTGTACGGGATGAGGAGGGGGCGTGGCGCTTTGGCGCCTCAAGTTATCTGCAGCCCGATGTGATGGCCCGCACCGAGTGGCTCAGGCTCGTTCTTACCTATTTGATTGGAAAGTGGGGCGGCGAGGAGGCTCTTATTCGCCTCGAAATTTTGAAGAGCTTGAAAGACTAGGCCCGCACCCGCCAGATGGCGGCGACGCTGATGAGCCTTGTTGCCGCCATGATCGAGAACACCCAGAGCCATCCGTTTGGCACAGACACCGCAAGCCAGCCGAAGAACCAGGCCTGCAGGGCCCCGTATATATAGCCGTGTGCGTCGAGCACCCCTGAGGCCGTTCCCGCAAGCCGCCTCCCGGCGAGATCGACGGCAAGCGCCTGGATGGGCGACATGTTCACGAAAAATCCACCCACGATGAGAAAAAGGACGGCGAGCGGAATCGAGTTCGCCGGTATCAGGGCGATGCCAAGTACAGCCGCCCCGCTTAGAAAGCCGGCGAGGATGATGACTCGCGAGCGGTTGCTAGCGAAGAATTTATCTGAAATATAGCCGCCGCAAATCGGGCCCCACATGTAGCCCAGCGGGTAGGCGAAGGTGACCCAGCCCATCTCTCTTAGATCCATTCCGCCGACCTGGGCGTAGTAGACCGGCGCCCAGGAAACGATTCCGTAGCGCACGACGTTGTCGAGGCCCTTGACCTGGCAGGCGATGAAGAAACGCCAGTTTGAGAGAAGGTGAATGTAGGCGTGAAGTCCGTGTTCGCGTCCCGCCGAGGCGGCCTCGGCCTGGAGCGACACCTCATCGGATTCGGCATACTCGGGCAGCCCCACATCGCGCGGTTTGTCCCGCGCCACGAAATAAAAGGCCACGCCAAGCAGCGAGATGATCATCGGCGGATAGCGCAGCGCCGCACGCCAGCCAAAATTTCCCGCCACCCAGGGCGTCACCACCCAGACGACGAGCATCGCAAAGCCCGCCGCCGTTCCCACCAGGCCCATGGCGCGTCCCCGCTCTCGCCGTCCCCACCACTGGGCGATGATGCCGATGCCTGGCGCCCAGGTCGCGGCGTTCACGAAACCGACGATGGCCCAGGGGACGAGCAGGCCGTTGATCGTGGTCCCAAAGCTCGCGATGTAGTTGAACAGGCCGGTGCCAAGGGCCCCCAGCAGGAGTATGCGCCGATAGCCAAAGCGCTCGGCTAAGTGCCCGTGAACAAAATCGCCGAAGGCAAAGCCCCAGAACATCCATGAGTTGATCCAGCCCGTGTCGGCGCTGGTGATGCCCATATCCTCGATAATTGCCGGTTGAATGAGGCTGAAGTTGAAGCGCCCCATGTAGTTCATCGAATAGAAGACGCAGTAGGCGATCAGCACCCGCCACTTCCAGGTGTGGTAGAGCTCGGGGAGCTCTTCGTAGCGAACTTGTTGGCTGGGAGCGTCGCTCATGCCGGGGCCCTATCCGTGTGGTGGCGCAAAAGGGGCATGTCCCCAGGAAGTGTGACGCGGTTGCGGGACGCTTATTTTAATAGATCGGCGACGCCGGCCGAGGATGTAAATGCCTCGCTGCTATCGTCCTCGATCTGCACGAAATAGCTCTCGCAGGCCCGCATGAGAAGGTCCTCGGTCATTTCGGGTGTCTTCTCCTCGAACTTAGCCAAGTCGATGAGATGGTCGAGCAAATCGCGCGGGTGGCAGCCGTTAAAGGGCAGCCCCTGGGGCTCGTAAACCTCCTTGATGAGCTTGTCGAAGACATCGCCGTTCCAGGGCACTTTCTTGCTCTTGCAGGCCATCTCGAAGGCCGCGCGGAAACCGGCAGGCTCAAGCGGCCCGATGTAAATCTTGTGGCGAAGGCGGCGCATGAACGCCTCATCAAGCAAATCCTTGGGGTTGATGTTTGTGCTGAAGATAACGAGTTGATCGAAGGGAATCTCCACCTTGCTTCCGGTGTGGAGGGAGAGAAAGTCCACGCGGCTCTCAAGCGGCACGATCCAGCGGTTGAGCAGGTCGCGCGGGCGCACAAGCTGGCGCCCGAAGTCGTCGAGAATAAATATTCCGCTGTTCGATTTAACGTGTGGCGGCGCCTCGTAGGTATTTGAGCTCGGGTCCATGCGAAGCTCCATCATCTCAATGGTTAGCTCGCCGCCCACGACAACAATGGGCCGCTTGCAGTGGAGCCAGCGCCGGTCCTCGGGCTGCTCCCCCTCGGCGATATGAATGGAGGGGTCGTAGAGCCGCATCACGAATCCATCGAGTTCCACCGCCCTGGGAATGGCCACGAGGCCGCCCAACAAGGATGAGAGCGCCACGGCAACCGCCGTCTTGCCGTTGCCCGGAGGGCCGTAGAGAAAAATAGTTCTCCCTGAGTTCACCGCCGGGCCAAGCGGCTTGAAAAGTTTATCGCTCACAATGAGATGGGAGAGCGCTTTTTTCAGCCCCTCGCTGTTCACCTTGACGTTGAGGACGGTCTGGCGTTTGACCATCTCGGTGTAGGTCACTAGCGGCACCGGCACCGCGCCGATGTAGCCGCTCAGGTTCATGTACTCGCGGGCTCTGCGGCGGCCCTCGCTCGTCATCGCAAAGCGGCGCGAGGCGGCCTGGTATCCGCTCGCCGAGGTCACCTCGACACATTTGAGCGCAACCCACTCTTCAAGCAAATCGTTCGTTATGTTTACGGGAAGGCATAAATTTTCAGCCGCCTCGCTCACCGTGAAGGTGTCGAGCACGAAAACCGTTTTAAGAACATGGGGCAAAAGAAAGTCTCGGCGCACACCAAGCTCATCGATTGTCCTGGGTGCCTGGAGGGAGAGCGGGTCGTACTCGCCAAGGTCTTCTTCGGGCACCTCTTCCTCGGGTGCCTGCTCTTGTGGTGCGGCCCGTCTCTGCGCAGGCGCTTGCCCTGGAGGCGCACCGCCTTGGGGCGCACCGGCCTTTGTGCCCACCCGTATACCCGGCTTGGCGGGCGGGGCGGCGGGGGCTTGTCCCTGTGGGGCCTGCCCCGGAGGGGCTTTTTTTTCGGGTTCGGGGTCCTGGCCGTCTTTTAATCTATCGAGAATGCTCATGGGCGTCTGTCTCCTTGGAAAAATTTCTGAACCGAGGTCAGGATACCGTATTACGCATTGATCTCAAGCAAATGATAGTTCTTTTTCCCCTTTCGGAGCAAAACGTAGCGGCCAAAAAGAAGGTCGCCAGGGGAGATTTCTGCGCTCTCCTCGCCTCGCCGATTGTTGTTCACGTATATACCGCCGCCCTTGAGATCCTTGCGGGCCATGGATTTTGATTTGCATAGTCCAGATTCTGCAAGAACATCGATCACCGAGATCGGCAGGGAAGATGATTGTGTGGTGCGGGGCATCTCACCGGCTACGGCGAGCAAATCACGCTCCTCGATCCCCTCGAGCGAGCCGCCGAAAAGAATCTCCGAGGCGCGAATATTGCTCTCGGTGGCCTCTGCACCATGGACCATCGTGGTGATTTCCCTGGCGAGACGAATCTGGCCCTCTCTTTTTTCGGGGCGCTCCATGTGTTCTTTTTCAATCGCCTCGATCTCATCGAGCGGCAAAAAGGTGAAGTAGCGCAGAAAGCGGCCCACGTCGGCGTCCGCCGTCTGTATCCAGTACTGATAAAACTGGTAGGGGCTGGTACGCTCTGTGTCGAGCCAAATGTTGCCCGCCTCAGTCTTGCCGAATTTCCGGCCATCCGAGGTAGTGATGAGCGGGAAGGTGATGCCGTAGGCTGGCTTGCTCAACGTGCGGCGGATAAGTTCGATGCCGCCGGTGATATTGCCCCACTGATCGGAGCCGCCAATCTGAAGGGTGCAATCCTCTTCCCGAAACAGGTGCAGAAAATCATAAGCCTGAAGGATCATGTAGCTGAATTCTGTGTAGGAAATTCCGGCATCGGCAATTCTTGATTTAACCGAATCCTTTGCCATCATGTAGCCGATGGAAAAATGCTTGCCAGCGTCACGGAGAAATTCAATAAAATTCATGCCCCCAAGCCAATCGGCGTTGTTGGCAAGGAGCGCCGCATTGCTCCCACTGAATTCTAAAAAGCCCTCAATCTGGGCGCGGATGCCCGCGATGTTTTGGGCAAGATCGCTTGCTCCGAGGAGGTTTCGCTCCTCTGATTTTCCCGAAGGGTCGCCTATCATTCCGGTGGCCCCGCCGACGAGAGCGATGGGGCGGTGCCCGGCGCGCTGGAAGCGCATGAGCCCGGTGATTGGTATTAGGCTTCCGATATGGAGGCTGTCGGAGGTGGGGTCAAAGCCGCAGTAAACGGACATGCCGCCGCGCTCAAGGGCGTCAAGCATTTCGGGCTGATCGGTAAAATCGTGCACCAGCCCGCGCGCTTTGAGATCTTCAAACAGGTTCATTGTTTCTCCAAGGGCGATTAAAGCCAGGGGCTAATATATCCCAGGGCGGGGCGCTTCCCAAATGGGTGCCTCTTATTAGATTCCCCTTTCGCCGGGGCGCAATATCCGCCGAAGTCTGGGATAATGAGGGTGTCTCATTTAGGGACACGCATATTTTATTCGTATTTTTAATAGGGAGAGGTGATGCGTCAGGTTTTCGGCTCGGGTAACGACGAGCAGGTTTTTTTGGAGGGCCCGAGTTCACGGAAAGGCGAGCTTGGCTTCGTGTTCCGGATGGCGAAGGACTTCATCAAGGGTTTTCGGGTGTTTCACTTCGTGGGCCCTTGTATCACCGTATTTGGCTCGGCCCGCATTGATGAGGGGCATCCCTATTACGAGCTTGGCCGCAAGGTGGGGGCCGCTGTCTCTGATCTTGGGTTCACGGTGATGACCGGCGGCGGGCCCGGCTTGATGGAGGCGGCCAACCGCGGGGCGAAGGAGGCAGGGGGAAGGTCGGTGGGCTGCAATATTTCGCTTCCCATGGAGCAGGCGCCCAACCCTTATCTCGACACCTGGGTGGACATTCATTATTTTTTCATCCGCAAGGTGTTTCTGTTCAAGTATTCCTACGGGTTTGTTGGCCTGCCCGGCGGGGTGGGGACGATGGACGAGGTGTTCGAGGCTGTCACCCTGATACAGACGGGCAAGATCGCGCACTTTCCAATTGTTTTGATGGGCGCGGAGTACTGGCAGCCTCTGATAGACTTTCTCAAGCAGATGGCCGAGGAGGGGATGATTTCGGAGCGCGATCTCAAACTTTTCCTGGTGACGGATTTGATCGAGGAGGCTGTGGCGCATATCGAGTATTATGCGCGGGAAAAGTTTCGTTTAAAAAAGGGCAGGGCACCCCAGCCGAGCCGGTGGCTGGGCGAGGGCTGAGATGAGGGCCTTTTCAATCAAGGGAGTTTGATGTGCACGAGGAACCGAAGGTAGCCGGAGGCAGCGCCGAGATTGATGGCGTCTCGCTCCATTTGAGTCGTCCGACCGAGTCCGCCCAGGAGTGGATTGGCCAAAGAGAGGCGCTTGATCAGTTGCAGGCTTGCTGGCTGATCGTGGCGGATGAGGATCTTCCTCTGTCCCCCCGGATTACGGGCCCGCCAGGCATCGGCAAGACGACGCTCGCCATGTCGGCGGCGAGGGAGCGCGAGCAGGCGCTCCACATTTTTCAGGCGACGGCCGACACGCGGCCCGAGGATTTGCTGGTGACGCCGGTGCTCGCCGAGTCGGGCCGCATTGCGTATCACGCCTCGCCGCTCGTGACGGCAATGATTCAGGGCGGCATATGCGTTATCGACGAGGGCAACCGCATGAGCGAGAAAAGCTGGGCCTCGCTCGCGCCCCTTCTCGATCACAGGCGCTATGTTGAGTCCATCGTTGCGGGCATCACCGTTGCGGCGCACCCGGATTTTCGTTGTTGTGTGACGATGAACGATGATGCTTCGACCTACGAGGTGCCCGACTATATTCTCTCGCGTCTTCAGCCCACATTGCCGCTTGCGTTTCCGGATAGGGACGATGAGATGGCCATCATGCGCTACCACCTGCCCTTTGCGGGCGAGGAGATGTTGGCGATGACGGTTGAGTTCCTTCAAGAGGCCCATGAACTTGATCTCGATTACTCACCACGGGACGGGATTCACATTCTCCAGTACGCCATCAAGCGGCTGGCGCAGGAGCGGGAGCATCCGCTTGCCCAAGATGAGGCCTGGCGCGAATCGCTGCTCAAGGTGCTCGGCGAGGAGGCCCTCGATTTAGAGGGGCTCGCGCAACGCCGCAGGCAGGCGCTGGGCGATGAGCCGCCTCCGATGGATTTTGGGGACATTTTCTTTGGGGATGACAGCCCCCTTCATCCGGATCGCTAGGGCGAAAAAAGCATGAGCGAGCCTGCATTTCTCTCGATATCCCCAAAAATCCATGTTCTCCCGGTGGTGCACGGCTCCGGGGATTTCGCCGTCGAGGTGCGCGAGCGCCTGCTGCGCCTCGAGCCCGATTGTCTGGCGGTGCCGCTGCCCCCCTCGTTTCAACAAGAGGTTGAGGACGGGGTTCTTGATCTCCCCTCGATTTCGGTGGTGACGGCCGAGGAGGAAGTGCGAACTTGGGACTCGGCGCCCGAGTATGGTGATGAGGAGGGCGGCGAGGATTCTGAGGATGTGTCCTCGCCCTGGGAGCGTGCCGGGGAGGCCGAAGAGGAGGGGGAGGAGGGCTTTAATTTTGTTCCCGTCGATCCCTGCCAGCCCGTTATCGCAGCGCTGCGGGCGGCGATGGAGGAGCGGGTTCCCCGCGTGTTCATTGATATAGAGGTGGAGGTTTTTAAAGCCGAATCGCGCGTTTTCCCGGACCCCTATGCGCTCAAGAAGGTTTCGCTGGAGGCCGTCTCGGCGGCACTCCTCACGGCCTCGCCGCCGCCCAAAGCGGGCAGCCAGCGCGAGGCGCGTGTGCGCTGGATGGCGGCGCGTCTCCGAGCCCTTGAGGCCGAAGGATTCGAGAAGATAGCCTTTGTGTGCCAGGCGATGGATTGGCACTGGGTGCGGCAGGCCTATCAGCAAAAATTTGAGGTGCCCGAGGAGGCGCCAAACCCAGGCCTGCCGCGTCGCTGGCCGGTTGAGGCGGCGACACTGGCATTTGTCCTGGGCGAGCTTCCCTTCATCACGGCGCTCTATGAAAAGCGGCGCGAGGAGCTTCGCGGCGATAAAAATCTATCGATAGACGGGGTGAAGGAACTTATCCTCGATGCCCGCGCCGAGTGGTTGCGGGAATACAAGCCGGCCCTTAACTGGGTCACTCCCCAGCGGATACAGATTTTCCTCCAGTACGTGCGCAATCTCACCCTTCAGGCAGGCCGCTTGACCCCCGATCTTTTCACCCTCGTTCTCGCCGCCCAGCAGATTGCCGGCGATGCCTTTGCGCTCACCCTGGCCGAATGCGCACGAAAGTACCCGTATCAAGAAGAGCCCCAGGAAGGGGAGGGCCTCCGCGCCGGGATAGGTGAGGCGGAGTTCCCGGATGGCGGCGTGGGTCCCATGAAGAGCCGCTTGGAGGGCTCTGAGATCTCCTGGCGCGCCATTGAGCTCAAGCCCCGGCCCCCCGAGATAAAAAAGAATAGCTGGCGCCAGCGCTGGAACCCGTTCACCCAATGCTCCTGGCCGCCCGAGGACACGAAAATCGAGAGCTTCCACACCCATGTGCGCGAGCAGGCCCGTGCCATCCTCGGCCAGGATCTCGCCCGGAGCGAAAAATTCACGACCTCGATCATGGACGGCATCGACATGCGCGAAACCCTGCGCAACTGGCACACGGGCGATCTCTGGGTCAAGGAGCTTCCCCCTGCGCGCGGAAGCCTCGATGTCGTCGTCTTCATATTCGACACCCCGGCGGATCCGCTCAAGTACGCCTGGCGCACGATGTGGTTCGCCGAGCACGACGAAGAATCTACCTTGTGCCTCTACGCCACCCCGTTCGAGGAGAACGTGATTGGCCCCGGCGTCGCACAATCGACGTACGGGGGCGCATTTTTTGTCTACCCGCCGCGCTTTATCGAGGATGTGTGGCGCGACCCGCGTTTTAACTACACGCGAACACTTGAGGAGCGACTCATTGCCGGGGCATGCCTTCATTCTCAAGAAAAGGTCGTTGCCCTCGTCAGCCCGGGCCCGCCTGCCGCGCGCTGGCGTCAAATAGCTCGGCGCCACCGCAAGCAACTTGTTCATATCCCCCTCGGGCGTTTTTCGCGCGAGACTGTCGAGCGCATTCGCCGCTTCCATGTCTTGAATGGCCGCGAGGTGCGCTCCTATGCCTCGCGCTTTATTCGCGATGTGTAGGGGATAATCTTCACCAGAAAGGAATTAAGTGTGGACTACTCTCAAGAGATAAAAGAGACAATTGAGGCCATGCGGCGCGAATTCTTGCGCCTCGCCGAATGGTTTCGCAAATTTTCCGAGGCCGATTGGGCGGCCCCTACCTTTTGTCCTGACTGGACGGCGTCCCAGGTGATGGGACACATCACCTTCGGCGGCGAGTTCTTTGCCTCCTCGGTCCGAAACGGTCTTAAAGGGGATTTGGGTTTTCCCTTCGGCGCAAAAACGCGCGAGGAATTCATGACGATGCGCAAAGACATGGCCATTGAGATCGGAAGGCTCGATGGCCCCGCGCTCACAGATCGTTTCGAGGCGAGCACCACCGATGTCATCGATCTATTCGCCTCGCTCGATCCCGCCGACTACGAAAAAATGACCTGGCATCGCCGCCGAAATTTCCCCATTCGCAGGCTCATCCTCTCGCGGCTCAATGAATACCTGCTCCATGAGTGGGATATTCAAAACAAACCCTCGGCACCCTTAACAGGCCCCTCGGTCGCCATCGCCGCCCGAAACCTTCGGCAACACTGCCAGCTATTCTACGAACTCTCCCCGGCAGAGGGGCTCTCGGGTGCCTTCGCGTTCGACCTCACTGATATCGGCTACCGCTGGGCGACGCGGGTCGAGGATGGAAAGGGCATAGATATGGGGATTGGCGAGCACTCGGCAGATGGCCATCTGGTGGACGCTACTTTTTCCGCCACGGCTGGCGACATGCTCCTCCTCATTACAGGACGCCTCCCCGTCCCTCAGAGCCGCGCCGATGGACGCCTCGCAATCGAGGGCGATGAGGAAAAGGCCGAGACCCTCCTCCCCACGCTTTTCTTTCCGCTCTGAGCGCGCGCCAGGCATGAAAGCCATTAACCTTAAATCCATATCGATGCTTAAGGCGCGCTTCAACGCCGATGCGGGCCGCCCCCGGCTCGTCGTTATTTTCTCGCCTACTTGAACCATCTGCCTAAACGGCGCCCGGTGGGTGGACGAGAATATTTTGCGCAAAACGCGTGCGCCTGAGCTTCGCGTCTACGCCGTTTGGATTCACCGCATGAGGCGCGACACGCGCCCGGACATCGACCCCGCTGTTTTTGACGATGAGCGCGCCACCGTTTACTGGGATGGCGATCAAATTTCAGGAAAATTCTACGCCGCCGCCGAGGGATTTCATTCCAAGGTCGCCTGGGATTCCTATTACCTCTATCCGCCTGAGGCCCATTGGCGCGCGATGGCCGCACCGATCACGGCCGCAGGCTTTCCGGTGATGAATTTTCGGGACGATTTGAAAAAATTTATGAGACAGACGGCAGGAAGATAGCCCCTGCTCCGGTTTTTCGCTTTTCACACTTTTGCCGTATCATGCCCGCATCGCTTCCTTACCTAAAAAAGGAGACACACCATGGCCATGAGCCCGAGGGGTAAAAAGTTGTACGACGAAATGTTCGAGGCGAGGGGATTCGTTTGGCCCGCCTTTGAGCTTCTCTGCGAGATGGACCCCGAGATTGTCGAGCACTACGAGGGCTTGAAGAACTATGTTCTATCGAAAGAGCAGGAGATGCCCGGCCACATGCGCGAGCTTTTTATTTCGGTCGCCATCGCGGTGCGCAACCAATCGGGCCACGGCGGCATCAAGGAGCATCTGAAACTCGCCATGAAGCTTGGCGCCACCCCGCGCCAGTGTTTAGAGGCCTTTGAGTCTGTTTTCCCCCCCTGCGGGATGATGGTCCTCATCGCCGGATGTAATGCGCTCAAAGAGGCGATTGATGAACTTGAGAAGGAAAAGGAGAAGTAGGGGTGAGTTGTGTTAGTATTTGCGTGAAGAGTTTTCGCACACACTATTGAGGAGATTTTCCCCATGAACATAGCTGAACTGACCGCGCGGTTTCCCGAGATTCCGGCGGATTTGCATGATGAGCCGATTTTAGCCGCGTTTGCCGAGGCGTTTGGGCCTCAGTTGTCGATCACGGAAAAGCCAACGGCTTGTGTTGTCGAGCAGGCGGCGGGAAATGTTTTTTACATGAAGCTGATTAACCCGATTGCGATCTACGGGATAGGGCTCGCAAAACGCGAGGTGTTGCTTGAGCAACTGGGGACGATGGTTGAGAGCTGCAAGGCCGACCCCGAGGGCTATCCGGCATCGCTTTTGCCCGCCGATGTCGCGGCGGTTCAGGTGAGGGGCCCTGGTTGCGAATAGAAAACTGCGAATAGAAAAGCTGCGCGTAGCCTTAAATAATCTTCATAAAAAAATGGGACGGCCCCCGCCGCCCCATTTTTTGTGTGTGAATTACAAATCTTTTGTACGCAGTTACTCGAAAAAATTAACCACCGTAGAATACGGCATCGCCCAGGTCTTTCATCCATAGCGTTGCGTCATCGGCCCGGCCTTCGGGCTCGGTGCGAACGCCTGCGCTCAGAACTTGTCCGATGAAGGCGGTATGGTCGGCGCCCTCGATGGCGGCCTCGACATGGCACTCAATCCAAGCGGGGCACGAGAGAATAAGCGGCATGCCTGCCTCGGGGCCTGCCTCAAAGGCTTCGCCCCCGATGGTGTCGCCTTCGCGCTCCAAGGGTTTAAAAAAGGTGAATGCCGCGCCCTGCTGGTCTTTGCCGAGGACATTGAGCGCGAAATTCTCGGTTTCCTTGAGCATGGCATGGGCGCCCGAGTCGGCTTTGACGCCGATGACGATGAGGGGGGGCTCAAAAGACATCTGGCTGACCCAGTTGACGGTGGCGGCGGCCACCTGTCCGCCCTCGTTCACGCAGGTGAGCACATAAAGACCGTAGGGGATCATTCGGAGCGCTGTTTTTTTTGCGGCATCGTCCAAGGGAAAACTCCTTTTAGGGGGGTTGCGAATAGTGCCGGGCTGAATGAAGGGGGCAGTTTACCCGGAACGGGGGTGGTGCGCCATGCTGGGTGCATTGCTCTTGGGCGGCGGCGGTGTGAAAATCGGGGCGATATCATTTATCGCGCCTAATTGAAGGAAAGGTCCTATCGTGCCGACTTCTGAAAAAATGCCAGCCCGCCTGCTTGTGGCGGTGGGGGGGAACGCGACGCACCCGCCCGAGATTAAGGGGACGGCGGCCGAGCAGGCCGCTCTTGCCGCCGAGACGGGAAGGGCGCTGCTGCCGCTCATGGCGCTGGGCACCGAGCTTGTCATCACCCACGGGAACGGCCCGGTGGTGGGAAAAATTTTGGTGCGCCAGGCGATGTCGGCAGAGCGGGTGACGCCGATGACGCTGGATATTTGTGTGGCGCACAGCCAGGGGGGAATCGCCTATCTGCTGATGCAGGCGTTTGAAAACGCGCTGCGCGAGGCGGGAAACGCGCGGCATGTGGTTTGTCTGCTGACCCAGGTCGAGGTGGACCCGGAGGACCCTGCATTTAAAAATCCGGAAAAATTCGTCGGCTACGCCTACGGCGAGGAGGAGGCGCAGGCGTATGAGCGTGAGATGGGCTGGCAGATGCGCGAGGACGCAGGAAGGGGCTGGCGGCACGTGGTTCCCTCGCCCGAGCCCCGGCACATTGTCGATATCTCGCTTATTCGGGCGCTGGCCGAGCGCGGGGCGGTTGTCATCGCGGGGGGCGGCGGAGGGATTCCGGTTGTCCGCGAGGCAAACGGAACGCGCCGGGGGGTTGAGGCGGTTATTGATAAGGATTTAACCTCGGCGCTGATGGCGAATGTGCTTGGCATTGAGGATTTGTTGATACTGACGGCGGTGCCAAGGGTGGCGGTGAATTTTGGGAAGCCGGACGAGCGCGAGCTTGGCGAGGTGTCGCTGCCCGAGTTGAAAAAATACCGGGACGAGGGGCATTTTCCGCCGGGGAGCATGGGCCCCAAGGTCGAGGCGGCGATACGCTTTCTTGAAAACGGGGGCCGGCGCGCCATCATTTGTGAGCTTAGGGAGGCTGTGCCCGCGCTTCGAGGGGAGGCGGGGACGCACATTTATGCGGACGCTGACTGATACGCGAAAAAAAATAGCGCCGGGCGCCACCCAGCCGGGTGCCATGCCGCCGGGGTTCACCCCCGGCGGGGCGGGTTTCACAGTTCGGCTGGCGGGCCAGGGGGCGCTGCGCGCGCTTGGCTTGCCGGGGACCGCACCTGCGGGGACCGACCCGGTGGGGACCGATCCGGCGGGAGGTGTCCGCGAGGGGCGGGTGCTCGCGGTGTTTAAGCGGAGCTTTTATCTCGCGTTTGGGGATGAAAATGGCGAATGGCTTGCCTGCTTTGGCCCTGAATCTATCGGGGCGGGGCCGCTGAATGTGATTTGTGATTTGCCCGAAGGGATTGACTGGGCGGCCTCGGGGCTCAGGCCAGGGGACCCGGCGCGGGCGAACCCGACTCGGGCAAACCCGGCACGGAACTATTCGGAGCAGACCTGTCCGGGTCGGACCCAGCCGGGTCCAATGAGCGGTTTGTGTGTGATAGCCGGGCGCTTTTCGTTTTATTTTGAAGGGGTGGATATTTGGCGGCCATGTGATTTGCCAGGGGGAATTAAACAGGCCGATGTGCGCAAGGGGCTCGACCTGCTGGCTGCGATGGCCGGGGAGAGGGCGCCGGCCGAGGGGCTTGGGCGGCTGATCCCCGAGATGGCTGGCGCGGCGAGGGGTGTTGAAGGCGTGGTCGATGTGGGTGTTGAGAGGGGTGCGGCGAAATCAGAAAATGTGGGCGATATGAGCGGCCCCGAGGCGCCAGAGGGGGCGTGTCAAACGGCAAATGCCGCCAAACGACAGGTAATTCGCGCTGGCAGGGCTGGGGCGGGGGCCCTTGCGAGGTGGATGTGCGACATGTTGCACCCAAAGCCTCAAGGCCCGACCCAACCTGGCCTGCGGATCGAGATATCCTCCCCCGGCCAGAGAGCGGCGGGGCTCATCGGTCTCGGGCCCGGTCTGACGCCGAGCGGGGATGACTTCATCGGCGGGGCCATGGTGGCCTTGCGGATGCTCGGGCGCGGCGTGATTGCCGATAGGCTGGCCGAGTGGGCGCTGCCCCTGGCGGCGGGCACCTCGCGAATTAGCCGAGCGCATCTGGCCGAGGCGGCACGGGGCGCGGGCGCGGGCGCGCTTCACGAAATGATTGAGGCTGTATCTCGGTCTGTAGAAGGCGATATTTCGAGCTCTCTTGGAGCGATTAATGCGATTGGGCATACCTCGGGCTGGGACGCCCTGGCAGGTGCGGTTATGGCCCTGGAAGCTGTTTTTCGCAATGAATTGGGCCGTGATGGTTTCGCCACCAATTTTCATATTGGAGATAATTTATGAGCCGAATAGCTGTAAGTGGGTGCTGGCGCGATCGGCTGTGTTTTCGGGGGGTATCTAGCCGCTACCGGGCGTCACGAGGTGATTTTTTGCTCCCGACAGGCTTTTTAGCCAAGTTTCAGTCGAAAGCGAATTTGGCAAAGTAAAAGCCCCAGTTCACACCGTTCTGGAGCCTAACCGGCTTAAGCCTGTCGATTGGGTTTTTCTCGCTACTAAGGCGCACCAGGTCGAAGGTGCTGCCGGTTGGCTCAAACCGCTTTGTGGGCCAAATACCCGAGTGGCGGTGCTCTAAAATGGTGTTGATCATGTCGAGCGTGTTAGTCCCTTCACGGGCCAGGCGAGGGTAATCCTAGTTGTTGTGAGTTGTCCTGCTTTGAGACACGGTCCTGGGCGTGCATCCCATTCGGCGGGCGGGGCTCACTATATTTGACGATGAATAAGGTCAGGATTTTGCCGGTCTGTTTTTAGGGGCTAATGTCAGAATCGAATTGTCTCCGGATGTCACTACTTCTGCCTGGAGAAAGCTTTGTAATAATATGTCCAGCAGCGCCATTACTGTCCTCACGAACGAGCCTTATGGCGTATTTCGGAATATTGGTTTGCTGGAGTTTTCGGCTGCGTTGCTGGAGGAATGTGTCGCTGTGGGACGCGCTGAAGGAGCGCTGTTGGGGAGATGACGTAATTGATCAGGTTATTGCCAAGAATAGTGGCTCCCCATCCGATTTGATGCCTTCTGTTCTAGGGGATTACCGTGCTGGGTGTCAGGTTGAAGTGGATGCACAATACGGCATTATCGTTCGACCAGGTGAGCAGCACGATATTAAAACCCTGCTCTGCAGTGCTATTGTAGGACTCCTTGGGGCAATAAATTCCAGTATGTAGGCATTTGACCCACCCTGGTCCCTGCCTGGATAATTAGGTTAATGTCATTTAAAGTTTAAAAGTCTTGCTTTGTGAGAATATTTAAATGATTGCTGGTGCCTGCCCGTACTTAGCCACTCGTATAATTTTTATAGGTTGGGGAGTTTTCATTTGAGGGAAAAGGAAATTTTGCATAATTCTCCAGCGTGTGGGCAGGGGTTATTGTCCATTTTTTGTGATCTTGAGGAGAAATGGCATCAAGAGTTTTGCGCATGGCTATCGGAGGATATGTTCCCAGCCCGTATAAATGTTGGCTTTAATGCTTGCGCCACGTATCGATCTGTTTCGGAAGTTGAATTTGAAACACAAGCAAATATTCCTGGTTTTCTCACCCTTTATGAGTGCCCTTCTCTTGCCAATTTATACGGAGAGGAATATCAGAGTCTCCGCCGTAATCGAGATCTTCGTGACACTGTGATGCATGAGCAGATGATGGGGATGGAGCGCTACACACTTTCAATGACAGGACCGGAGACCCTGGCTGACAAAGAGGGGTTTTCTTCTTTCGTATTTATTGACCGCTTTGATTTAAGGCCTGATGATGTTCAATTATTTAATGCTTGGTATGTGACGGAATACCTCTCCTGGTGTTTAAAGTTACCTGGGTTGATTCGTGTTCGTCGCTACCTGGCAATGGAGGGGGCTCCACGACATTTTATCTTACATGAGTTTGCTGACATGAATTTTCATGAAGATGCTGTTTGGCGGGCACTGAGAAAGGCAAAAGAATGGAGGCTCGCGGGGATGACCTACGGGTCGCCGGGTCTTTATGAATGTACCATTAAAGTTCCGTGACGAATAATAGATGGAGTTTTCTTCATAGTGCCATGTTTGATTTCCTCTCCAGAATGTCGCGTCAATTTTTTTCTTTTCAATCAACGATGTACCAAGACTCACGGCCGAGGTCGCCGAGACCCTCACAACCTTCGTTAGTAACAGCGACTGTATCTTCAATTTTGACGTAGCCGACCTCGGAATGTCGGATGTCAGTCTCAATAGATACGACCATCCCTTCTTCAAGTTTACTGTCCCCATCCTCCCTGAATCGGGGAAGCTCGTGAGAGACGAGACCGACACCGTGAATAATAAATTCGCCATAGTCACCATGTCCGGTGTCGGCTAGGTGTTTGATTCCGGAATTGTATAAATCGCTGCAAGTGGCTTTAGCTCGTACCTCTTCGCGTACCTTGTTTTGAGTTGTTAAGCAGGCTTGGAAAAGTTCGTTTGCTAGTGATGAGGGTTGACCCCTCACTCCCATCCGACAAACATCGGTGAGGTAGCCCTCAAATGCCCCACCTGCATCGAGATGGCAGATCTCGCCCGGCTCCCAAACCTTAGCTGATGGAGCTCGCAACATGTCTTTTCCTGCACATGTGAATACCCAGAGAAAGTGAATGCCTCGGTCGGTCATTCCGCCCTCTATGGCTCGGGCGAGTTCCCGAGTTGTTGAGCCCGGTGGCGAGGTGGTGAAAACCTCACCGATAATCTCGGCGTCGTCCAGGGTGATTTGTCTGAAAATATCTAGCTCGGCGGGAGTTTTAATAGCTCGAAGCTCCTCCATGATTCCTCTTGCCTCGGCGAAGCGGGCACCTGGTAAGGGCATAGAGAGGGCAGCCATCGAACTTGCTGGCAGAAAATCCATCTCGACGGCAATGGTGCAATTCTCCAACCCTCTGGTCTTTATCGCTTTTGCTGCGGCCTCTGCGGCGACGGCGGGTAGGCGCTCTGCCACTATCAACTCAGGTATCCACAGATTTTGATCCTCGAATTGTCCCGCCTCCCGCCGCTCTCCAATCAAGAATGCGTGCTCCGGCGCCCCTTTTGGAATCCCGCATAGTGCCATGTAGCGGCCAAGGCCCATGGCGTCGAAGCGCTCGTGGAAGTGGTAGAAATATCCTCCGGTCAGATAGCGCGCGTTATGCTGCGTGTTAGTAAGAATCAGATCGACACCGGCCTCATCCATCAGCCGGTCGAGTTTTGCTGCGTCGTAGGGTGGTTTCATGCCGGGGCTCTCCTGGTTGTTTATGTGGGATGTCTGAATGCTCGCTCAGCTCGGTGGGCGGGGTCAACAGCATCTGGCAGGGGGAGGATATCTCGATCCCCCCGGCCGCATGGGAGGGCCTATGACAGCCACATGTCGCACCTGCGAGCTTCCCTATAATTATTTTGGCGCAACCACGAACCACCCCGCATTTGCTGTAGTAGCCACGAGCCACCGCGCATTTGCTGTGGTTGGCCCGCCCCGGAGTGGCGCCCTGACAATTTTTCCTGGCCCGAATTTGCATTCAAGACTATACTGAATGATATCGTGACTATGCGATGAGATCAGATTGTTCTGCTCCGCCCTCTTTTAAAACCCAGTCTCTCGAAAAGGAGTCTTGCGATGGCCGATCGAATCCGAAAAGTGGACTACTACGCCCTCAAGTGCCCCAATAAACCCGGCGCCGGGGCCGAGATGCTCGCCATCTTCAAAAAAGAGCGCGTCAGCTTCGCCGCTACTAGCAAGCGCGCCAATAGCGCTCGCGTGCATGTTGAAGCTCCTGTATTCCTCAAAAACCTTAAACACGGCGCCCACGGCCTCGGGGCTCCCGATTTTGACAAGACTGCTCGCGGCGGCATCGCGCACGATTCGCTCCTTGCGCCGGAATACCTCAGTGAGCGGCCCCACAGCCCGCTCGCTCCCGAGGAGGCCGAGCACCTCGGCGGCATTGACACGGAGGCTGGTGTCTAATTCACTGTCCTTCAAAACGCCCGCCAGCGAATCGACAACAGGGGCAATCGCGGCGGGGTCGGGTTTTTGCTCGGGTGCAAGCTCTTTAAGTTTTTCGAGGTCTTTTTTGAGATTCTCTAAATCCTCGGGCGTGTTCGATGGATGCCAGTTACCCAGCTTGTCCTCGATTGCGGCGAGAAGCGCCCCGGCATCGGTGTTGCTCTCAGGCCTGCTCTCGGGAACAGAGGCGCTCGCCGTTGCGGGCTCGCTACTTAAAGAGGAGACCGTGATTTTGGCAGCGCCATCACTAAGAGGAGAGCCAGCGTTTTGTCGGTCAGGCGATGTCCCGGCGATTCGCGAGAGAATGAAAATTTTTGAAAGCCGGGGACGGCTGGTTAGTTTGCCCGTCGTTTTTTTGGCCGAGTAGGAGTAGGTGGCATTGTATCTGTCCTTGAAAAGTTTTTTGAGGGCCGCTTCAAGGGGTTTGTTTTCAATCTGGAACCTGATTTCTTCATCGAGCAGTTTTTTGCTCAATACCTTGATTGAAATAGAAGTCTTCTTGGAAATTCGCCGAACCAAATCGCCAAGAGGGATGAAGTTCGCCCGGATGGAGAGAAGGTCGCGCGAGGCGTCGTAGGCGACGCTGGCTGTTTCGAGGGGCGATATTTTTGCTTTGTCGGTATTGCCTGATTTCAGGAGGGCAGAATTTTTGCCGGGCGGAGATGAAACGCTCTTGAGCGTTGAGCCCGGCACTTCAGCAGCGAATACCGCCGAAGTGGAAAAAATTGTGACAAATATAAAAATACATAAATATGCGCAAAATTCTTTACGCAAGCTTGAACTATTTGAGTTTGTATTGCTAATTCTTGGCGGCATTTCATATTCCATCGGTAGCGAGAAGTAAAATTCACATACCGATAAAGACAGGGCGAATACATGTAAATTACTTTAATTTCATTAATTATACCTCTAAGTGTGATTTGAGACAAGAAAATAATAGCTAATTCAATCACTTTCCCCAAAAAAGATAAGAATTGGTATTTGAAATATTATTATGGGAAATTAAGGATTCGGATGATAGATGAATGCGGCGAGCTGAATAAAAATCAGGGCATCATGAAAATATTTGAAATGTAATGACTTATGTTGTTTTTGTGTGCTTTGCCCGCTCCTTGCTCGCCCGAGGGACCTTGATTAAAGCCTCAAATATGGTTTTTTTGAAAAGTTGGGTTTTTAAGCAATAAAAGCTGGTAGATGGGTTTGGTGTATCTTCTTCCACTTATTTTCAATGAGTTTTGAACATTTATGACGGGAATTGCTCGTTTTGCGTGACTCCTGTCCAGGCGGGGGGGGGCTCTTAGCTAGCTAGGCGGGTGGCCAAGGGGGCGCTGTTCGGATTTGGAAAGATATCCAGCGAAGATGAGGTTTCAATAACTTCATGCAGGGCAGGGCCGCCTATTTTGTCTTCGAGCATCTTGAGGAGCCCTCTGGCGTCCTTGAAGTTCTCGTCAATTAGCAACGCCTTTTGGAGTGTGGTGGCCGAGGAAGTGTAATTTCCAAGCTCCGCCAGCGCGAGCGCAATGTTGTAGAGGATGACAGTGTCCTCGGGCGCGATATCAAGGGCTTTTGTGTAGCTGTTCAAGGATTTCTGGAATTGTTTCTGTCGTCTGAAGGTCATCCCCAGCCGGTTGTAGTAATGGATGTTTTCGGGATCGCCCTTGAGGGCGTCGGTGAACGCCTCCTCGGCCAAATCGGTGTAGCCAGCCGAGAGGTAGAACTCGGCGGCGGCGGCGCTGTCAACGGCTTGATGCTCTGGCGAGCCGTACTCCCTCCGGGTTCCCTGGACGGCGCGTTTGACGGCGAGCCTCGCACCCTCGATGTCCCCGGTATCGAGCAGCGCCTTGGCAAGGGCGAACTGGCGCTCTGTGCTACGGGGGCTGATGCTCACCGCTTTTCGGAAATACTGGCAGGCAAGTTCAGTCTTGTTTTGCTTTAGCAGTAGTTGCCCGATGCTGCTGTGTGGCTTGGCATAGTTCCTGTCCAGTTTGATTGATGCCTCGTAGCACATCCGCGCCTCGGGGTCGTTGCCCATGTCCTCGAAAAGGGTGCCCGAGTCATTCCAAATGCGCGAGGAGCGACTTCCTTTATGAAGGGCGGTTTTTAGTTCTATCCTCGCATCGTCATAATCTTTGACGTCCAAAAATGCGGCGGCGCGGTAGAGGTGGACGAAGGATTTAATAGATGCCCTGTGAATTTTCATGGTTGACGCAATTTCATCTTCCATCGCTTTGGGCGAGATGGGCTTGAATACATAGCCGCTCACATCGAGATCTTTGCCCACGGCATAGTCTGCTTTTTCCATCTGACCGTAGCCGCACATGAGCATGAAGGGCAGGTAGGTCGTGAGACTCATGTTGCGAACGTCGCGGAGAAAATCAAATCCTTCGAAGTTTTCCGTCATGAGGTCGCACAGGATGAAATCGACGGGCAGATTCAGGAGGGCTTCCATCGCCGTCTCTCTGCTGTCGGCGCTGTGGACGAATTCAAGTCCTGTGGCGTGTAGCATGTTGGTAAGCCGTGTCCTCGATAAGGGACGATCGGTAACTATGAGTGTTCTTGCTGATGGATCTATCATGGTATTTCAATTCCCCTGTTCGGCTTCTGTGACATGACGAGGCCCCCTGCCGCGTCATGTCAATTTTCCCGGTCCTCGTTGCGTTGTCTGAAAGGCTTTTTAGTAAATAAATCTCTGATGAAAGCTGCTTAATAAATATAGCAAGGGTGTCAATCGCTTTAATGAAAATACGTGCGTGTTGTCCAAATAGGTCAACGTGGAAAATGTGAAGTTCGCCACACTTTTGCTTCAAAAGGGGGCGGGCTGGGTCACATTTTGGGAGAATTCGAGGGTGAGTAGGGGGAAAGGGCGGGTTTCAGGTCCTTGAGCGCCTCAATTTTTTTTAATTGTCGCGAATTATCTGGGCGGCTGGCTCTTGGAGCGTAATTTACGCCATGATGGACATCTTAAAAGGCACCTTGAAACAACACGATGGAGGATAAATGGTAGTGAGTTTGATTATGAAAAGGGCGGGGCTTGGTCTGCTGGCGGCGCCCCTGATTTTTTGGCGCCTTGATCCGGCCGGGGTGTTGGATCGGGCTGGGTGGCTCTGGATGCTCCATGCGCTCCATCTTTTGATGGCGGGGGGAGTGGCGCTTTTATTGGTGGTGATTGGCCGCTGGGCACTTGGGCGAGCGGAATTAATTCCCGAGGATAGGCTTGAGAGGTTATTGCTTTCTGCATGCACGGGATTTCTGCTCTTTTCTGCCGTTGTATATGTGGTGGCCGAGGCGGGCTGGCTCCACCCGCTTCAGGTTTTGGCGCTTGCTGTGGCTGCGGCGCTATGGGCTTTTATGAAAGACGATGAGCCGACCGCTTTAGGGGCGACCCCGGCGCGTATCCGAGAGGAGGGGCAGGCGGGCGAGCCGGCGAAGGTGGCGGCGAGAGTGTTGGGAGGCGTCCTCTCTCTTATTTTTCTTGGCGCTTTGATCGAGGCGCTCTATCCCTCACCCCAGTCCCCGGATGCGCTGGCCTACAATGTTGCCTTCGCGCGCATGTTCGCTTCGGCGGGCGATGTCGTCTCTATACCTGAGAGCCCGTTTTTTTTCGCCACCACGGGTTACTGGGAGTTTCTTCTGACGGCTGTGGCGCTTTTCACCCCGTCGGATGTGTCGCTTTTCACCTTGGCGCAGCTTCTTCATGTAATTTTAGGGTTGGGCGGCACGGCGCTCGGAATCGTCTGCCTCACACGCAGGCTCTTGCCCCTTGGCGAAAGAGAGGCCTTGGCGCTCGGTCTTTTCGCCGCCCTGTTATTTGCCGGGATGCGGATTGATGTTTATCACGTCAGGCGTTTTCCGCTTCTCATCGTCGCACCTAAATCCGATCTTTTCATCGCCACGCTTCAGATGGGCGGGGCGCTCGCGTTTTTAGAGGCGATGCGTCTTTGGGGTGATGTGGGTCGGCGCTGGGCGCTTTTGGGCGGCTTGATCATCGGCGCAGCCTCGGGCGTCAAGCTAACCTCGGGCCTGGCCGCCATCGGCCTTGGGGCAGGTTTCATGTTTATCCCTCTCGTGCCGCTCGGGATGAAAGATCGCCTCCGGCTGGCGGGCTGGGTCGCCGCCGGTATCGCCGTGGGGCTTGCCCCCATGTTGGCGAAAAATCTTATTGAGTTGGGCAATCCACTCTACCCATTGCTGGCCTCATTTTTCGGAAAACTTGAGAATCCGCGCTACTTTGATTTTGCGGTTCAGGGCTATCGGGATGCTCAGGCGAGCCGCCTCGATACTGGTGCTCGCATGCTTTTGTTGGCGCTTCCCTCGGCCCCGTTTTTTTTCATTTTCGGGGCTCTCTGGCCGCGGCTTGCACCGAGAGGGGTGTATCCCCTCCTCATTGCCATCGCCACTTCGGTGGCTGTTGCGACAGTGGTTTTTTCAGGCAAATTCCCATCGCGTTATGCGCTTTTCATCTCGGCGCTCTCGGCCGTATGTGCCGCCGCAATAGCGGGGGGGCTCATCGCCCGCATTTTAAATAAAGAGGGGGTTGGCCGCCTTCTCACGCATCGGGCGGCGGTGCCTGTGGCATGGAGCCTCCTTGTGGCGCTGGCGGTGATTCCCACGCACCTGGACAATCGTCTCAAACGCGCATTCAGGACGGTGTCCCGATCGCCTGGCCTTGAGGCGCGGATGCTCGCCATGAACCCGACAGCGCGATTTCAGGCTGGCTGGCCGGGTCGCCTGCCTCCTGATGCTAGGCCGATAACGTTCTATCGCTCAGAGCGTCTCACTGCCTCGACGCTGGGCTGGCGACCACACGTCTTGATCGAGGCGCCGCCCTTGATGAAGTTCTTTCTTGGGGGGCCAAGTGGCGCCGAGGCAGAAAAAGAGCTTTTAAAAAGGAGGTTTACTCACTTTTACTTTGAATCGTCTCCCCCCTCGCTGCCGGGATTTCCTATAGATACAGGCCCGTTGACAAAACACCTGGAGGAGCGAGAGCCACTCTGGCGCTCTGAGGGGCTAGTGATTTACACCCTCGGCCCGTCGGTGCAATGACATCGTGGGGAATAGGGTGGCGCAACCGGTGTTTGATGTACTGGGTAGCCGATAGGCTGGTCGGCTGAGGGACCGGCCGGTATGAATTGGGAAGCGGAGATTGCGCTTTGGGCATGAATATCTTGTTCCGCAAAATGACGCTCGCCTTATTATTCCTGTTGGCGCTTCATTTAGGCGCCGCCCCTGTGCGGGCTGCCGCGCCCAAGGCTGATCTTTGGTCCCGCTGGCAGATGAATGACCCGAGCTCTCAAATCCGTATCGATCATTCCCCCTGGGCTGATTTTCTTAAAAAATTCCTTATAGCGGGCAAAGATGGGATAACCCGCGTGGCCTACGCGAAGGTCAAGGGCGAGAGTCGCCGCCGTCTTGATGCCTACATTGGTGAGCTTTCCGCCGCGCCTGTCAGCCGCCTCCGCCGGGCCGAGCAGTTCGCCTACTGGGTGAATCTCTATAATGCCCTCACCATAAAAGTGATTCTCGATCACTATCCGGTCGCATCAATTCTGCGGATAAACATTTCGCCTGGCTGGTTCGCTTTCGGGCCCTGGGATAAAAAACTCATCGTCATCGAAGGCGAGAAGGTCAGCCTGAACGATATTGAGCACCGTATTCTCAGGCCCATTTGGCGCGACCCGCGAATTCACTACGCAGTGAACTGCGCCTCGGTGGGTTGCCCCAATGTTGCACCGATTCCTTGGGAGGCAGAGCGTCTAGAGGCCATGTTAGATAAGGCGGCAAGGGACTACATCAACCACCCGCGCGGGGCGCATTTTGGCCGTTGGGGGTTGATAGTTTCGAGCATATTCGAATGGTACGCAGTCGATTTTGGCGGTAGCGATGCGGCTGTTATTCAACATTTGAGGAAATTCGCCTCGCAGGCGTTGGCCGAGCACCTTGAGCGGGCAGAGGAGATTTTCAACCATGAGTACAACTGGGCGTTAAACGATGCCCCCTCTGAGGCTATTTCGGGCAAGGCAAATTGATATATAATATATGCCCGCCGGTAGCGATAAGCCCTATCGATGCCCCGAAACGCCTGATACGGTTGACCTTTGAGCGCAATTGCCCTTACATTTGCGCGAGTTATATCTTCTGATTTTTTCATCATAGGGCCGAATGGCCCGGGAGTCGTAAATGAATCAAAACTCTCACTGGTACCTGACCTCCATCGGCGCCAAGCTGGTGATGGCAGCGACTGGGGTGCTCCTGTTCGGGTTCCTCGTGGGTCATCTGACGGGCAATTTGCTTATGTTCGCCGGCCCCGACGCCATGAACACCTACGCGCACTGGTTAAAAGAACGGGGAGGGCTCCTTTGGGGCGCCCGGCTGGGTCTTCTCGTTGTCTTCGCCGTTCATATCGCCTCGGCGATAAGGGTCAACCGGCAGAATCGTGCCGCCCGGCCTGTGGCATATGCCGTATCGAGCTTTATGGCGACGAGCTACGCCGCGCGGACGATACTCGTCAGCGGCATTATCATCCTGGCGTTCGTCGTCTACCACCTGCTCCATTACACGCTGGGCGTGACGAACCCCGAGTATCTTCGTATGTTCGACGTCAAAGGCAGGCCCGATGTTTACGGGATGGTGGTTAGTGGATTTTCAAACCCCACCGTCACGGGTGCCTACATCGTCGCCATGCTCTTGCTGGCCTCTCATTTGAGTCACGGGCTTACCAGCTTGTTTCAAACATTTGGCTTGTACGGCCCAAAGTTCAGACCCTTTTCAACGAAGCTGGGCCCGGTGGTGGCTATTTTGATTTTTATCGGGTTCGTATCTATTCCGCTCGCCGTTCTGTCAGGCAGACTCCACTAACCCTGAGGAGACACACCGCATGAAACTGGACGCGAAAATCCCCTCGGGGCCCATGGCCGGGAAATGGGAAAAACGCAAATTTGAGGGCAAGCTAGTCAACCCCTCAAACAAGAGAAAGTACAACATCATCGTCGTCGGCTCGGGACTTGCCGGAGGCGGTGGGGCGGCCTCGCTCGCAGAGCTAGGCTACAACGTCGATTGTTTCTGTTTTCAGGACAGCTCCCGGCGCGCACACTCCATCGCTGCACAGGGAGGCATCAACGCCGCCAAGAATTATCAGAACGACGGCGACAGCGTACACCGCCTCTTCTATGACACCGTAAAGGGAGGTGACTTTCGCTCGCGCGAGGCAAACGTCCATCGCCTCGCCGAGGTGAGCAACGCCATCATCGACCAGAGTGTGGCCATGGGCGTGCCCTTTGCCAGAGAGTATGGCGGCACACTGGACAACCGCTCGTTCGGCGGCGCGCAAGTGTCTCGCACTTTCTATGCACGGGGCCAGACCGGTCAGCAACTTCTTCTCGGCGTCTACTCGGCGCTAAGTCGCCAGATCGGCAACGGGCAGGTGACTATGCACCCGCGCACAGAGATGCTCGACCTCGTTTTGGTGGACGGACATGCCAAGGGCATTGTCACCCGAGACCTCGTTACCGGTAAGATCGAGACCTGGGCGGCGGACGCCGTGATTCTGGCGACCGGCGGCTATGGTCCCGTCTTCTATCTCTCGACGAATGCCGTGGGCAACAATGTTACGGCGGCGTGGCGAGCGCACAAAAAAGGCGCGCTATTCGCCAACCCGTGCTACACGCAGATTCACCCCACATGTATTCCGGTCAGCGGCGACCATCAGTCGAAGCTTACCCTCATGAGTGAATCGCTTAGGAACGACGGGCGCATCTGGGTTCCCAAGAAACAGGGCGACACTCGCTCGCCGAGCGATATCCCCGATGCCGAGCGTGATTATTACCTTGAGCGTATGTACCCGAGTTTTGGCAACCTGGCGCCGCGCGATATTTCCTCGCGTGCTGCCAAGCGTGCTTGCGATGAGGGGCGAGGCATCGGCCCCGGCGCCCTGGGTGTCTATCTCGATTTCAGGGACGCCATCGACAGGCTGGGGCTCACCACCATTCAGCAGCGCTACGGCAACCTCTTTGATATGTACGAGCGCATCACGGGCGAGAATGCCTACCAGTTGCCCATGCGGATTTACCCGGCCATTCATTACACGATGGGTGGTCTGTGGGTGGACTATGATTTGATGAGCAACGTGCCGGGCCTCTATGTTCTGGGTGAGGCGAACTTTTCGGACCACGGGGCGAACCGACTTGGCGCGAGCGCGCTTATGCAGGGTCTGGCGGATGGCTACTTTGTCATTCCCACGACCATCTCCGAGTATCTCGCCGGCCAGGCGCCGGGCGAGGTGGGTACCGACCATGAGGCATTCCGGGAGGCCACCGGCGAGGTTGATGAAAAGATAAAGAAAATCCTTGCCGTAGATGGGCGGCGTACGGCCAACTCCTTCCACCGCGAGCTTGGTCACATCATGTGGGATAAATGCGGTATGGCGCGAAACGAGGAGGGTCTCAAGTCAGCGCTCGACATGATACCCGCCCTTCGTGAGGAGTTTTGGCAGAACGTCAAGGTGACGGGAACGGGCGATGACCTGAACAAGGAGCTTGAGAGGGCGGGTCGGGTCGCTGATTTTCTTGAATTTGGCGAATTGCTCGTCACAGACGCGCTCCACCGGGAGGAATCTTGTGGCGGCCACTTCCGCGAGGAGCATCAGTCCGAGGAGGGCGAGGCCAAGCGTGATGATGAGAATTTCTCCTATGTTGGTGCATGGGAATATACTGGTGGCGCGCCGGTTCTACATAAGGAAGAACTCGAATTCGAGGAAGTCCATCTCGCAGTGAGGAGCTACAAATAATGCATTTAACCCTGCGTATATGGAGACAGAACGATAGCCGCGACAAGGGCAAATTTGAAACCTATGAGATGAAGGATGTCAGCCCTGACATGTCGTTTCTTGAGATGCTTGATGTGTTAAGCGACAGCCTTGTTGAGAAGGGCGAGGAGTCCATCGCCTTTGACAGCGATTGCCGCGAGGGCATTTGTGGAATGTGCTCGCTCACCATCGACGGTGTCCCGCACGGCCCTGATCAGGGCGGCACCGTCTGCCAGCTTCACATGCGGCGCTACAAGGATGGCGACACGATCACGATAGAGCCCTGGCGGGCGACGCCGTTCCCGGTTTTAAAGGATCTGGCCGTGGACCGCTCCTCCTTCGATCGAATCATTCAGGCTGGCGGCTATATCACCGCCAACATGGGGAGCGCCGTGGACGCCAACGCAATCCTGGTACCCAAGGAGGCTGCTGATACGGCGATGGACGCGGCCTCCTGCATCGGTTGCGGCGCCTGCGCGGCCTCGTGCCCAAACGGCTCGGCCATGCTTTTTGTTGCGGCAAAAGTCTCCCAGCTTGCGCATCTACCCCAGGGCGAGGCCGAGCGCACCCAGCGGGTGCTCAGCATGGTGGGCCAAATGGATGACGAGGGTTTTGGAAATTGCACCAATCATGCTGAATGTGAGGCGGTTTGCCCCAAGGAAATTAGCGTGAGCCATATTGCGAAAATGAATCGGGAGTTCATACGAGCCGCTTTAAAGGGAGCTGTTTAATGCAGAGAAGTTTTCGTCTCGTATCGGCGATTTTCTCATATATGATTTTTGCCGTCCTGCTCCTTGTGATGATGACACCCTCCCCGGCGCAAGCCGTCGGCTGGACGCCCTACACGCGCGCCTCGTTTCTTGAGGCGCAGGCGGCGGGCAAGACGGTCATCGTCGGTGTGCACGCCGACTGGTGAAGCACATGCCGGAGGCAGTTGCCTCTGACCACGAAGATACTCAAAGATAAGGCTTTTAAAGACGCCATCGCCTTTCAGGTGGATTTCGACAGCCAGAAGCGTTTTCTCCAAGAGCACCGCGTCAGGTGGCAGTCGACGCTCATGGTTTTTAAGGGCAAAAAAGAAAAAGGGCGCTCTACCGGCGACCTCAATAAAGATTCCATCCGCAAGATGTTCATAAAAGGCCTTTAGGGCAGGGAAGCGGATGATAAAGCCTTTTTTCGCCGCCGTGTTTTTATCGGCCCTGCTCGCCGCTGCATTATTGATGCCCCCTGTGGTTTTTGCCGAGGGGCTTCGCTCCTACGATAAGGAGGCGTTCAAGCTCTCTCAGAAATCTGGCAAGACGATCTTTGTCGGCGTTTATGCCAATTGGTGATGGCAATGCACGAGGCAGTTGTCTCTTCTGAAAAACATCCTCAAAGAAGATAAATACAAGGACGCGGTTGCCTATCATGTCGATTTCGACAACGGCAGGGAATTTAAGGGTGCCCACCATGTCCGGGCGCGTACGACGTTGGTCGTCTTTAAGGGCGATAAAGAAATCGGTCGATCGATCGGCGATCTCAACGAGGCATCGGTCCGCAAGTTGCTCTTAAAGGGCCTTTAGTTCTGGCTCGACCCTCCAATACACTAGCGCTATTTCTATAAATTCTCTCTAAGCATTCCCTGCCGGGGGTGGTGTTCAACTCCTATCAGAGTGATAATATCCGGTATCCAATACCAGAGATATTTAGCCCGGAATTTATAGGAGAAGACCTGCCATGGCACTTGCCCCGAAGTATGTGAATCCAGAGAGCATTCGAACAGCTTACCCTTCGGCTTGGCCTCAGTATCCCTATAATACAGCGCCCAAAACGCCCGAGCAGAGCGAGGTGCGATATTCGATATATTCTGAACTCTCAAAACGCCTCACCGTAAGGGACGGTGTCGAGCTGGCCTACGATGTATTTCGCCCCTTTGCGCCGGGGGAAAAATTTCCGGCCCTCCTTTCATGGTCGCCCTATACGCGCCAGCTTCAGCAGACACCCTCTCCCCTCGGGCAGAACGAGGCGGGCCTCACCGAGTTCTGGGTGCCTCGCGGCTACGGGCAGGTCATCGCCGATGTGCGCGGCTCAAATGACTCGACCGGCGCCTGGGACCACTGGGGCCCCAAAGAGCAAAAGGATCTGGCCGAGATGATCGAGTACATCGCCGGGCTGCCCTGGTGCAACGGCAAGGTGGGGATGGTGGGCTGCTCCTATTTCGGTATGAGTCAGCTTCTTGGCGCCGAGCAGCAGCCCGAAGGGCTCACCGCTATTTTTCCCTACGATGCGATGACCGACCTCTACCGCGATGCCTACTACCACGGCGGCATCTATTCGGCCTGGGGGCGATTTTGGTTTAGCAGCCTGATGTTCCTCAACCATACGGGCGGGCGCGTAGCCGATCTGTCGGGCTTCAACTATCACTTCAACCGGATTCTAAGCGGGCAGGACCCGCTCGATAGTGAGTACTTCCAGGAGCGCTCCTCGGCCCGCAACCTCCATAAAGTAGAGATCCCCACCTACTTTGGCTGCGACTGGAAATTCTTTGGGCTCCACTTAAGGGGCGCGTTCATGGGCTGGGAGGGTATCCCCGAGTCGACGCCCAAGAAGATGCTCATTGGCCCCGAGTCGAAGCCGAGGCGTCCTTTTGCCCTTTATCACGGCGAGGCGCTGCGCTGGTACGACCATTATTTGAAAGGCATGGACTCAGGCGTTTGGGACGGCTCGCCCATTAATATTTATATCGAGGGCGAGGACACCTGGCGAGGCGAGAACGAATGGCCGCTGGCCCGGACGGAGTGGCAAAAACTCTATTTCTCGGGGAATGATGAACTCACCGAAAACCCCGGTTCCTCGGGCGAGGCGCGCTACACAATGGACCCGGGCACCCAGGCGACCCGGCTTGGTGAGCCCAAGCTCGTCTTCAGGACAGAGGCCTTCTCCTCGCCTGTCGAATACACGGGACCAATGGCCATGTATCTCACAGCCACATCGGATGTCGACAACACCGATTGGTTTGTCTTCATTAAGGACGAGGCGCCGGATGGCTCGATGCGCCTCCTCTCGCGCGGGATGCTTCGTGCCCAACACAGGGAACTTGATTCGGCAAAGAGCCAGCCCTGGCGACCCTGGCACCCGCACACGGCCCTCGCCCCCGTCTCCCCCGGCGAGGCGACCGAGTATGTCATCGAAATTATTCCGACCTGCAATCTGTTCCTGGAGGGCCACAGGCTCCGGGTCGAGATTTCATCGTGCGATCCTGACACCGATTTGATTTACACCCACGAGCCGCTGCCGCGAGTCGTCACCAATACCGTGCACACCGGGCAGGGTGGTTCCTATCTTCTGGCGCCGCATATTCCGAGGTAGCTTGATTGGACTTTATCTCCTCTCCTGAGCCTGTTCGGATAACGAAAAGGTGGAGAAGCATCCACAACAACCCGCCGGCGCCGGGGAGATTTTATCTTGTCGTTTTCTTTGATCGCTTTGAGCCACAATATCGCTTCACGGGCCTTACCCTCTGGACGGGGGAGGGGTGGACGGAGCCGATTTCTGATCTCGATCTCGAGAAAAATCTATTTTTCGAGGTTACGCACTGGGTTGAAATCGATGTGGCCGCCCTGGGTGTGCAAGCAGCCTCGGACACCAGTGGGCTCAAATTAAGTAACGATTATCTGGTGTTTTTCATGCGCGGGGAGAGGGAATATCCTTCCGTCGCTGTGTGGGACGGGCTCTGGCTCGACCACACGGGGGGCAGCCTTGCCTGCGATGTTACCCGGTGGCACCCCATCGATATTCCGTATTTGCCCTGATCTTCTCTGTGCGTGAACCGCTCAGGCGGGGGGGGAGAAAAGATCGGGCTGTGCCGCCTCGGTATCGGGAGGGGGCTCATCTGAGATGGGTGCAATACATGAAGTGTCGTCCGCCGCAGGGCTGTTGACTCGGCGATCAACCGGATGGGTCTTCATCTCCTCGGCCGGATAGGGACGAAGGAGGGGCGCCACAGTCTTGGGCTTTTCATTGGCCGGATCCATCCATGCGTCAAAATCATTAGGTGCGATGATAACGGGCATGCGCTGGTGAACTTTCCCCACGACCTCGTTGGGCGTTGTGGTGAGGATGGTGCATGTCTCAAGTTCCGAGCCATCCTCGCCGCACCAAAGCTCCCATAGACCGGCCATGGCGAAGGGGCGCTCGTCCCTCATTTGGAAATAAAATGGCTGCTTGGCCGAGCCCACTTTTGCCCACTCATAGAAACCGCTTGCCGGAATCAGGCATCGCCTGCGCTTCATTGCGGCGCGAAACGAGGGTTTTTCTGCCGCTGTTTCCGAGCGGGCGTTGATCATGCGCGCGCCAATGGCGGGGTCTTTCGACCAGGAGGGAATTAGGCCCCATTGAAAAAGGGCGAGCTCTCGCGCCTCGCTTTTAGGCGCGTGGATTGCGGCAACGGGCTGGCTAGGTGCGATATTGAATCTCAGGGGAAATTCCCCCTCGATATCGAGACCGAACAAGCTCTCGAGCATCGCCTTCGGGACTGCCAGCGTGAAGCGCCCACACATGGTTTTAGTCCGTCTTCCATTCGACGCCGTTGACGATATTCTCGGGCGGCTTGCCATCGATGACACGCAGGACGTTCCCCATCCAGGATTCAAGCTCGCTCACCAGCGTTTCATCGTCGCCCCCAGCGACGTGCGGCGTGGGGATGAGTCCCGGCGCGCCCAGAAGGGGATGGTCGGTCGGGATGGGTTCGGAATCGAATACATCGAGCCCGGCGCCAGCGAGGTGGCCGTCCTCAAGAGCGGCGCGGAGGGCTTCTTGATCGACAAGAGGGCCCCGGCCGATGTTAATCACATAGGAGCCACTCGGCATGGCGCGAATGGCATCCTCGCCGATGATGTGGCGAGTTTGGTCGTTTAGCCCCACACAGGGGTAGATGACATCAGAGTTTCGAAACAGGTCGTCCTGGCTCGTAGGCGAGGCGCCGCACCGACGATCAATCCACTCGGCGAGCGGCGAGCGGTTCCAGTAGCGCACCTCCATGCCAAAGGACTTTGCGCGTACAGCGAACTCGCGTGCAATCTCGCCCATTCCGAGGATGCCCAGACGCATCCCTTTCACGGGGCGCACTCCTTGCACCTGCGCCCAGTTGTAGGCGCTGCCATCCGGACGGGTGGGTGAGGGGGGTCTTCCGGTTCCTTCTCTTGACGCTTTAATGGCGGCAGGAATGTTCCTCACCATTTGCAGGAGCAGGGCCATCGAATGGTCAGCCACCGAATTAACGATGGGCCTGTCACAAAAAGACACCGCGACGCCGGCTGCCGCCGCCGCATCGAGGTCCACCTTCTCTCCGTAGAGCGTGGCCACATTAATCAGGCGAAGATTCTTTGCCCGCTCCAGTAAGCCCTCGGGGAGTGGTGCATTTTTCGTGAGAAAAAACTCGGCCCCCTCGGCAGCAGCCATAATTTTTTCCGGGTTCGGCTCCATGACGAACTCTACGCGCTCGGATGAGGCAATGGCGTCGATTCGGCTTTGATGCTCCTGTGAGATGGGGCGCCCTCTCGTCGAGCCGAGTGAGGGATGGTAGGCAACAACTGCGCGTGGGATGGCCACGATAAATTCCTCCTGGAAATGTGATGTCAGGTACGTACGACGATTATGTTTTTTTTAGAAAATCGAAATCGCACCCCTCGGGCGCTTGAAGTACATGGTCGAGAAATAATTTCTTGTAGCCTCGCGTCCAGGCATGTGGGGGCGGGTGCCATTCAGAGCGGCGGCGAGCAAGTTCATCCTCTGCTACGAGGAGGTCGAGCCGCCGATTAGGCACGTCGAGGCAAATTTCATCGCCGTCGCGCACGAGGGCGAGCGGCCCTCCGACAGCCGCCTCTGGGGTTACGTGAAGGATGGTGGTGCCGCCTGCCGTTCCGCTCATGCGGGCGTCCGAGATGCGCACAATGTCGCGCACTCCCTGCTCAAGTAATTTTTTGGGGATTGGCAAGAAGCCTGCCTCGGGAAATCCCGGCCCACCAACGGGGCCTGTGTTCTGGAGCACAAAAACGCTGTCCGCCGTTGCGCCGAGATCCGGATCGTCGATGCGGTTGATCATGTCCTCTTGCGAGCTGAAGACAACGGCCCTACCCGTGTGAGTGAGCTTGTCGGGCGAGGCGGCCGACACCTTGAGGACCGCGCCCTCTGGGGCGAGGCTGCCAGAGAGGATGACGAGTCCGCCCTCGGGGGCGATGGGGTTCTCTCTGGGATGAATGACCTCCTGCCAAGGCTGCGCGCCTTTTACGCCCGCAAGGTTCTCTGTCACGGTTTTTCCCGTGATGGTCATTGCGCCACCGTTGAGCAGGGGCTCAAGCTCTTTCATCACGGCGGCAATCCCACCCGCCGCCGCGAGGTCTTCCATCAAAAAGTTTCCGCCCGAGGGTCGCACACCGGTGATGTGCGGGGTCGTGCGCGATAGCTCATCGAATAGCGAAAGGGGCAACTCGATTCCAAGCCTGCCCGCAATAGCGGGCAGGTGGACCACTGCGTTTGTCGAGCCGCCCACTGCCATGAGGACACGGATGGCGTTCTCGAACGCCTCGCGGGTCATAATTTTATCGGGGGTAAGTCCTTCTTCGACCATCTCGACGATGCGTCGCCCGCTTTCCTCGGCGAGCCTGAGGCGCTTTGAATTCGGAGCAGGAATGGCTGCAAGGCCGGGGAGCATCATCCCCAGTGCCTCGGTGATGGAGGCCATCGTGCTCGCCGTTCCCATCACCATGCAGTGGCCAGCCGAGGGGAAAAGCTCGCCCTGAACCTGATCGAGCGTCTCGGTATCTATCGCGCCACCCCGGAATTCGTTCCACATGCCCCGGCAGTCAGAGCAGGCGCCGAGCTTTTTGTCCTCGAAACGGCCCCCGATCATCGGGCCCGCGGTGACAGAAAGGGCTGGGACTCCGGCGCTCGCCGCTCCCATGAGTTGGGCGGGTAGCGTCTTGTCGCAACCACCGAGCAGCACCACACCATCAAGCGGTTGGCCGCCGATCATCTCCTCGGTATCCATCGAGAGAAGATTGCGGTAGAGCATGGCGGTGGGCGAGAGGTAAATCTCGCCGAGTGAGATGGTGGGAAATTCGAGAGGCACCCCGCCCTGCTGCCAGACGCCGCGTTTTACTGCCTCGGCTATCTCGCGCAGGTTGCGGTGACACGGGTTTAGCTCACTCCAGGTTTGCGCGATTCCGATGATGGGGCGCTCCAGGTCTTTTTCGGTCAGCCCGAAGCCCCTGGCGTAGGCCCCTCGGATAAAGGCGCTAAAGTCTGGATCGCCATAATTGGTGAGGCCTTTTCGGTAGCCCTGCATATTATGTTTCTCTCTTTTTTCACTAATAGGAACGAAAAACGCCACTTGAAGGAGCCAGGGCCTTCAAGGCACGCACTTTTCCAAAGGATGTGAGGATTTTCGCCGATGTTCCGACTATGGGCAAGCGGGCTCGAATCCCTGGGCGGCTTTGCAGGGGAGGGTAAATTCGGTAGATTTCGCTGGCACATGGAATTTGTGAGGTGCTAATCCGCTTTTAATTCGAGGCAGGGCTAGATTGGATGCGAAATATGAAGAATGACTATCGCTGGCTTGGGCACATTGCTAGGCGCGCTCTTGGTCTGGCGGCATGTCTTATGATCGTTCTCGGAGTCTCAGGCTGCGGCAAAGGGAAATTGCTCGATCTCAATCAGGGGTCGGGGACCTTGACCGTCACATCCGAGCCCCAGGGAGCGGTGATTAGATTCGACGGCTCGAACCGAGGATGGACCTACACTCAAAAACCCGTCGTTGTTAAGGGTGTTTCATACGCCTGGCACACCGTCAAAGCCTCGCTCCCGGGATACGTCCCGAGGATCGATGAGATGGATTTCGGTAGCAGCCAAGTTGCGCTTCGCATGGTGCTATCAAAGGATACCTTTGGTCGGCTCACCATTGTTGTTGAGCCCTCGGGTGCGGAGGTATTCGTTGACAGCCGTTTCTATGGCACGGCCTCACCCGTAAAGAAAATTGATGGGCTCGCATTTGGCGAGCACACCGTCTGGATCCGCAAAAAAGGATATAGGGCCGAGCGGAAAAGCATCGTCGTAGAGCGGCAGACGCACCGTGCCTACCACCTCAAGATGCAGCCCGAATGATAGACGGCGGGGCTTCGTTGTTTTGCCCTCGTTTTTTCTCACCTCATAGGCACATCACACGCTTTAATCGATAACCGCCACGGCATTAATCTCGATCTTGCACCTCGGGTCAGTTGCGAGTCGATTGACTTCGACGGTCGTTGTGGCGGGGCGATGGCTTCCAAAATACTCGCGCCGAACGCGGCCTGCGGCCTGATCCGAGGCGTCGGTGAGAAAAACCGTGGCCGAGACGACATCCTCAAAAGTAGCGCCTACCGATTCAAGGCTTTTCTTTAAATTCTCGAGCGCCGCCCTCGTCTGGCTCTCCATGTCCTTGGGCAGGGTGTCGAATTCCTCGGCCCTATGGGGGTGATGGTGGTAAGGCGGAGCGGCAGTGACGCCCGCAAAGTAGACGGTGGTGCCGCCAGTCACTCGAACGGCCGGGGTGTAGGGTGTAAAGACGTCCGGGCGCCCCGGCCAGTCAACGTAATCGACTTGCTTGGTCATAATATTCTCCTGTGTAAGGGTTGGCGTGGATTTGGCTAGTAAATATAAAAGGGAAGTATTTACCGAATTTCGATTCGCTCGGTAAGTGAGAATTTGTGCTGTGCCGCCAAGGCTGAAGTGGTATCAGGCATCTTGCCGGCGCAAATGGCCCACGATAAATTTTTTTATATAAGATTTGATGAATTAAGAAAGAATATCATGGTTGCCCCGGAGGCGCATCCAGGAGTGATGGGGGACACTGATAGACGAAAAAAAGGTTTCCTTTCCTGCTGTAATGGGTGATATTGGCGTCGTTTGGTTTTGGTATGTTCCATATTTCATTCAAGGAGAATTTTCATGATTAGATGGATAGGTGTCTGGCTCGTTGTCCTGGCTTTTGCTCTTTCGGGTACTATTCCCGCTTTCGCGGCTGGCAGAGGCAAGGGAAATCCTCCTGGTTGGAGCAAGGGCGAGAAAAAAGGTTGGAAGGGCGAGAGCGAGCCCCCCGGTTTTTCCAAGCGTGGCGAAAAATCAAAAAAAGACGACGATGATGATGACGAGAAGGGGAAGAAGGGGAAGAAGGGGAAGAAGAATAAAGATAAAAAATCAAAGAGAGGCAAAAAAGAAAAAGACGACGACGATGATGAAAAAAAAGAAAAGAAAGATAAAAAGAAAAAAAAGAGGGGCCGAAAGAAATAGTCGATTTCTTAGCGCATGGGTTCAGCCCGCAATCGTCTGAACTCGGTGAGATTTTCCTCGGCTGACGCCATTTCGCGACCCGAAGTATAGCTCTCGATGGCGCAGATGCCGCCGAAGAAATTTGAGATTTCCAGCTGCGGAGCCCCAAGGTCATATATGCCCTCGGTGAGGGGAACATGAACCCGCTCCTTGGTCGAGCCACTGATGTGGATGTGAAAGATTTGCGGTTCATTTTCGTTTAATTCGATGGGCACCCGGCTTGAGAGTAGGTGGGCCAGGTCCACCGTGATACCAAAGACAGGATTATTCACCTTGCGGGCGATGTCTGCCGCCGTAGGAATATCCGTCATAAACTCGCCGGTGCGCACTTCCATCACCTCAAGTGCGACGCGCACTCCCAGCCTGCCCGCCGCCTCGGCAAGCTCGCCCGCGTAGTCCGTCATTTCGGGAATAAAAGTTTCGGCCTTATCGTGCGAGCCTGAAAACGCGCCAGGGTGAAGGTTTACGAGCTCGGCCCCCATGCGCGCGGCGTCCTCAAGGCTCTTCATGTACTGCTCCCTCGATTCGCGGCGGATGCCCCGGTTCAGCGAGGTGACATTTATGTCGCGGCTTGGCCCGTGGATCGACAGAAGCAGATTCTTGTCCCTAATGGAATTTTCCAGCGCTGCCATGTCCTCACCCGACTCCCACAAAAGCTCGGACCAAATTTCGACGGCGTCATACCCCATGTGCTCGGCGGCCTCGGCTAGCGCTGTGGGCGAAAACGTTCTGAGGGTTGTGGATGACAATTCGGTTTTCATGGAAGTCCTTGCGGGCGTTTGGCGTGGTGCGACCATGCCCCCTGATTCGTGTTATAGATCGGATACGTGTTCTCTAATTACATTGCCATTATACCTACAAGGCTGGCCGGGTTGAACCGCACCTGGTCCGGGGAGGAAGCATGTCGAGAATTGTTGTCATAAGTGGTAGCCGCCGGGAGGCTAACAACACGGACAAGGCGCTTGCCATAGCGCTAGATGAGCTAAAAGGCGCCGCCGAGGTTGAAGTTGTACGGGTGGGCGAATGGAATTTCCCACTGCCGGGTGACGGGAGTGCGCCGGATGACGGGGAGCGACTGAGGGATTTGGTGCTGTCCTCGGACGCTCTTCTTTTCGCCACCCCTGAGTACCATGGCAGCATATCGAGCACCATGAAACTTATCATCGACAACCTGGGTTTTCCCTCTACCCTCGAAGGGAAGAGTGTCGCCATCCTCGGCGTGGCCATGGGCCCCAGTGCGGACAATGCCCTAGACCATTTGCGCCACATACTTACTCACATCGGGGCGAGTGTTTTGCCAACAGAGGCTTCGATTGGCGGAATTCACAAGAAATTTGACGAAAACGGGAATTGCACCGACGAGGAAGTTGAGGCCGCCCTTCGTTTCCTAGCGCGAGGTCTTCTCGATCATCTGAAGTAATTTTTTTGTCTGAATTCGAGTATTTTTCTCGATAATTTTAAAAGGAGGTGTGTTGTGGAGCGGAGCGAACTTTATGAGAAGGGTGCAGCAATTCGCCGTCAGATGGTGGGCGATAATCCCATGATGGAAGAGCGGCTTTCGATGATCGAAAATCTTGACCCCGAAATGCTCCGCTACATTAACGAGTTCTCCTATGGAACGATTTACGCCAGGCCGCGTTTTAGCGTAAAGCAGCGCCAGCTTCTCGCGCTGATGGCGAACATTGTGCTGGATCGCGCCGAGGTGCGCCCCCATATTCGCAATGCGCTGAATCTTGGGTGGGAGAAGGAGGACGTTATGGAGGTCATCGCCACCTCGGTTGTCTATGGAGGCTTTCCGGTGGCGGCAAGTGCCCTCAAATTGGCCGACGAGGTGTTCCGCGAGTGGGACGCTGAGCAAGAAGAAGGCCAAGCAGATTAATGTGGGGCCGATGACTGCCCCGAGGAACGAAGAGAAAAGTGATGGAATTTATCGAGTTGGCCGGTCGAGCAAGCGGCGGCGGTCGCATCGCCTATGAAAAATTCAGTGGAAATGGGCCGGGTGTTGTTTTCCTGGGGGGATTTCACTCGGACATGAGCGGGACCAAGGCCTCGGCGCTGGCAGCGTACTGCTTCGCAGCGGGACGGCGCTTCATTCGCTTTGACTACACTGGGCATGGAATCTCATCGGGCGCCTTTGAGGAGGGAACAATCGGTGAGTGGGCCGAGGATGCCGTGGCTGTGCTCGACGAAGTGGCCGAGGGGCCCCAGGTACTTGTGGGCTCAAGCATGGGAGGCTGGATCATGTGCCTTGCCGCTCTGGCGCGCCCCGAGCGGGTGTGCGGTCTGGTTGGCGTGGCAGCCGCGCCTGATTTCACAGAAGATCTCATTTGGGAGGCGCTGCCCGAGGGTGCGCGGCGCGAGATTGCAGAGAAAGGAAGCTTGACCCGCCCCTCTGAGTACGACGAGGCGGGCTATCCCATCACGATGAAACTTATCGAGGAGGGAAGACGCCACCTTCTCCTGCGTGCGCCTATCGACATTAAATGCCCGGTTCGGCTCATTCATGGCGTTGAAGATGAATCCGTTCCATGGGAAGTGTCTCGAAAACTCATGGGCATGCTTGAGAGTGAGGACGTGTCGCTCAACCTCATCAAGGGTGGCGACCACCGTCTCTCAGAGCCCGCCGATATTGAGCGGCTTATCGGGACGGTCGAGATGCTATGTGTGGAATTAAAAGAGGGTTGAAGACCTGCAGGATGGCAGCTCATAGTCATATCTTATTGAATTAATGTCTTTTATCTTAATCTTATCAAGATCGAAAAAATACTTGACGAGAGTGGGCCTCAATCTTATATTAGTGAATAAATGTTCACTCATTAAAGGCGAGGCTCATGCGAGACGGAACAAAAACCAAAGAGAAAATCGAAAGGATCGCCCTTCGCCTCTTTGTTGAGAAGGGAATTGCTGAGGCCACCATCCGCGACATTTCCTCGGCCGCCGGCATCGCTGAAGGGACTATGTACCGTCACTACGCCAGCAAAGAAGAACTGGCAAGAAGTCTTTTTTCGAAAAATTTTGCGAGTTTTTCCCGGGAGTTCGACCGCTTCCAGAAGGAGCTGAGTGGAACCAGAAAAAAAATTGAAGCGATGGTCCGGCACTTTTGTGCCTTTTTTGACAAGGACCCGATTCTCTTCAGCTATCTTTTTCTTCACGCTCGTCATACTCAGGCTTCGTTCGTGGAGCCCAAGGACCCTCATGCGTTGAATATCCTTGTGAAGGTCATTGCGGATGGGATGGCAGGAGGGGAAATTCCCGAGCGGAATCCACATCTGGTGGCTTCGATGGTGGCGGGCGTTGTTCTCCAGGTGGCGACCGCCAGAGTGTACGGGGAGATTAATGAGAGTTTAGTGGAGTTGTCTGATGTATTAGTCGTGACCGCTTGGAAGGTGGTGAAGGGCTAGAATTTTTTTGGACGTTAAGTGAGTGTTTGTTCACTTAAATGGAGGGATAAAAAATGAAATGGATGGGAATGGTGCTAGCGGGAGGGTTCGCCGTATCAATGGCCGTAGCCGCCGAGGCGCAGCCAACGAAGATTTACGAATCCCTTGCAGGTGGTGAGATCGGGAAGATTCATTTTGAAAGCACGAGTCCTTATGACTTCGGGCACATCCTCGACGGGAGCGGAAACGACCGTCGGGTAACGGTGTTCGGGGACCTCGAAATTCCTAAAGGGAAAAATGGAAAGGTCCCGGCCATGGTCTTCGTGCACGGAAGCGGAGGATGGCATCCCAACCACGAGCGCTACCTCCGGGAGTTTAATAGGAAGGGCATCGCCACCTTCAGGACCGACAGCTTCATACCGAGAGGGGTGGAATCCACCATCGGCGAGCAGGTCTCCGTCACCGAGGCGATGATGGTTTCGGACGCATTCCATGCGCTGAAGCTTTTAATGACCCATCCCCGGATCGACCCGGATCGGATTGGCATCATGGGAACGTCGAAGGGAGGGGGTGTTGCGCTCTTCACCGCATGGGAGCCCCTCCGTAAGGCTGGGTTGGGCGGAGCGGCGAAGTTCGCTTTGCACCTTCCGCTCTACCCGCCGTGCGGGATGTTCCGGCCGCTTACTTTTTCAGGGGCGCCGATACTGATCCTAGGCGGTGAGCTCGACAAATGGACCCCGACGGCACCGTGCGTCGAACTCATGGAGGCTCTGCGAGCAACAGGCTATGACGCGCAAATTACGGTCTACCCGGGTGCGCATCATGCCTTTGACAGCGACCAGCCTGTGCACCGTATCGAGCGGGCTTTCAACATCACGAAGTGCCGGTTCGAGGTTCAGCCGGACGGGATCACTGTTGAGAAGACCACGGGGATTCCCCTGGACTCTCTCGATAACCGCAGACTGGCTCTATCCAGATGTGCGACACGAGGGGTGCTGGCTGGCCAAAACCCTGCGGCCAGAGCAAAGACGATGATCGATGTCAAAAATTTTGTAGGCCGCGTATTCGGGCCTTAAGCGGTAGGGGGGATAGGAAAATGATTCTTAATATGACACGAGCGCTGTTGTTCCTGAGTGCAGCTTTATTTTTGGCTCCGCCTCAGGCGGAGGCGAACATGGCGATTCCATTGCTCTTTTGGTCGCTTCCCCTGATGGTGGTTGCCTTGATTCCGGTCATCGCCATCGAGTCGTATGTGCTCTGGGCGTTTCTGGGCACTTCAGCCGCCTATTCGATACTTGTGGTTGCCTCCGCCAACGTCGTCTCCAGCATTGTGGGAGTTCCCCTATCATGGATTTTGGTTTTGTCATTAGGGATCTTGCCGGGGATGACGTCGGCAATCGCTACGCTGATGAGTTATCCAAATCATTCCCTATTACGAATAACGGTCAGTATTTGTGCGCTGCTTTTCGTTTGTTTTTTCCTTTCCTGGTTTATCGAGGGATGGGTCGCAGGACTCTTTCTGGGCGAAATCAGCACCGAGCAACTGGATGCCGCGGTTTTTGCGGGAAACGCTGTTACGTACTCGGCGTTAGTGGCGTTTGTCGTGGGGTTTAGTTTTTTTTCATGGCTGGATGAGAGGAGTTCGGCTCCTTCTTCAATTGCGGGTTCTGAAATTCCACTCATTGCGGAAGAGCCTAAGAGCGAAGAGTGGAATGAGGCCAATGCACTCGAAAAGAGCGAGAAATTTCTTGCCGAAGAGAACGAGATTCAAGCACCATCTCTAGCAGTGTCAGAAGAGGTGAATGGTGCTCCTGAGTTGTTGGACGGCGACCGGAGCGACCAATCTCCGCGGGAGCGAGAACCTGCGGAGATTGTGATTGACGCTCTTTACTAGAAAATCGGTGGAAAGCGAGCAACAATTCAACGATGAGGGATTTCCCCGAGAGGGGGTATATCGTTCACTTAGAAGGGAACAAGAAATACTCACCCCTCGGTGGCTCACCCTTCGGCGGAAGCCTCGGCTCCTGCCCGCGCGGAGATGGCTTTGCCCGCCTCGCCGGTGAGGTACTGGCGGCCCGCGCCCAAGGCAAGAAGTAGCGTCCCGGTGATTTTCATCCATCCAACGTGGAAGAACAGCAGCGCTCCTGCGAAACCGAAGAGAACACGTTCGGGTATCGTGAGGTCCCGCCGCATATAGCCCTCAAGTGCCGCCGAGGTGCAGAAAAGACCCGTGAAGCCTGACACCCAGACCAATCCTATCTCCCACCAGGGGGTGCCCGGATTCATGAGTATCGGCGTGTAGGCCATGAGGAAGGGCATGATGTAGAGCACCTTCGCGAGTTTAAGGCCCGCAAATCCCGTTCGTATCGGATTCGCCCCCGCAAGTCCTGCCGAGATAAACGAGCCCAGGGCGAAGGGTGGGGTCAGCGCGGCGTCTAGACTCAACCAGACAATCATCAAATGAGCGTTGACGAGAGGAACGTTCAACTCCACCAGCGCCGGGACGGCGAGAATCGAGAGCAGCACATAACTCGCCGTGATCGTCATACCCATCCCGAGGACATAGCTCGCCAGCGCGCATAGTAAAATCGCCATCGGAAGCTCGGAGCCCACCCAGCCGAAAGTTTCCCGGAGTATCCCCGAATAGCCCACAACGAGGGATGAAAATTTAAGGCCAAGGCCAGGCAGTGCAACACCCGCCAAGACGGCGCCCATGACCCCGACCGTGGCCCCGATGATGAGCGAGTTGAGCGCCGCCTTCTCGAATGCATCCATCAGGCGAGGGGAGGCGAGCAGGCCCGTCACCACCAGCGCCCAGAAGAGAGATTCGCCCCCGCCGAAGCCAAAGGCGGGCAGGATGGCCCACAGGGCGGCCCCTGCGAGCAACATCCAGTTTCCCCCAAGGAGGCCCCTTGAGGATGTTTCCCAAACTTGATTGGCTTCACTTTCGCTTTCCTCGGCTTTTTCTTCCAGAAGTTTTTGTTTGTCGCTTGATGTACTCCAGTGCTCAAGCCCGAGCGGGCGGGCAAGCAGCGGCGGCAGGGCGATAAGGCGGGTGTCTTCCCGAAACATGCCCAGCACGAGCGCCAGGAGAATCGACCATAGTGCGGCGTCAAAGGGCGAGCGCCCGATGATGAGGCGGCAGATGAGCAGAACCACCGGGAGGAGTAGATAGCCGTCTTTTTTAAGGAGCGCCCCCAGAGCGGGAAGCTCTTCCTTGGGCAGGCCGTGAATCCCCATTCGCCCGGCCTGAAAATGAACCGACATATAGACCGAGAAGTAGTACATGAGAGCAGGTACGAGTGAGACGATCGCGATATAGCCGTAGTCGGTTTCAGTAAACGCGGCCACCAGAAAAACGGCCGAGCCCATGACCGGGGGCATGAGCTGGCCTCCGACCGAGGAGACCGTTTCGACGGCGGCGGCGTAGTGGGGACGAAAACCTGCGCGCTTCATCAGGGGGATCGTGAAGGTGCCCGTGATGACGATGTTGGCGGCGCCGCTTCCCACGACCGAGCCGACGAGGCCGCTAGATATGACCGATGCCTTGGCCGGCCCACCCCTTAGGCGACCCACCAGAGCGAATGCTAAATCAACAAATACATCGCCGACTTTCGTTTTTTCGAGAAAAACGCCGAAGGCGACGAAGAGAAAAACGTAGCTTGCATATACGTTGGCGATGAGACCGTAGATGCCCTCGTTTCCATAGATGAAGGCGAGGGTTTCGTTGACCGAAAAACCATTGTGGGCCAGCTTACCCGGAAAGTAGGGGCCCGTCAGATTATAGATAAAAAAGAAAATGGCCAGCGTGGGCAGCACCCAGCCCAGCACCCGGCGGCATAATTCGATAGTGGCTAAAAAACACATCGCCCCGAAGAGGACATCTGACCACTGAATCATGCCCGAGCGGTCGCCCCTGTCCTCGAAGTTGATCATGTACTCGAGGGTGTAGACGATCGTCACCACACAAAGAACGACATCAACCCACGAGGGGCGGTGGCGCGGGGAGTTTTTGCCTGCCGGGTAATGGAGGAACGCGAGGATAGAGGTGAAAAAGATATAAAAGGGCAGATAAACATGAAAGGCATAAAATCCTAGGCCCGGAAAGTGGAGGGTTTCCCACATGGTGGTAAAGGTTTCCTCTGAACCTTCACCAAAAATTGGTATGAGGACGAATGAGGCCAGCGGTTGAGCGAAGCCAAGGAGAAGATCGACCGGCGCGTTGCTGGCCGCCCCGTAGAGATAGAAAAACGAAAAAGCGATGGCGCCGAGGACAGCCGTGTTTTTAGGAAAAAGGCTAATGCCGGTGGCAAAAAGTAATATGCCTGCCGAAACGGCAAAATTCAGGACGGGGAAAGGAACTTTCAGCCACGCCATCCCTGCCTGATCGGGAACGAAGAGTTCATAGGTTCTGCCCCCCAGGGCGACTTGGTATATGACGTAGAGGGCCATCAGGCAGAGCCAGACGGGGATATTCTCCCGCTGGAAACCGGGCCGGATATCTCTTCGCTTGCCCATTTCGGGAGAGAGTAAGGTTTTGAACACCCCCTTGATGGCTTCCAATACTTTATTCATGAATTTCCTTTATCCCTGGAGGTGTCGTTCGGTGAAAGCTGATATATCGGGGACGGCAGGCGGCGCCGGAGGGGGG
>JABJAL010000054.1 GCA_018669005.1 Nitrospinaceae bacterium | reverse complement strand
TCCTCGCGCCTGAATCCTTTTGAAATCCGGTAGGTGAGAAAATAGGTTACGCGGCAGGCGCCCGGGTTGCCGAATTGATCCATCGAAAGGTGGACCAGCGCACCGATGAGGAAAAACAAGAAACCCGTGTTCGGGAAGACGAAAAAATAAAGAAGCGCGAGGGCAGCCAGAACGTCCCAGCCATGGAACAGGAGATACAGGCGGCGAAGTTTGAAGTCCGAGCGCTTCTTTGAATCGCTTGCCAGAAATTTGAGGCCCTTGGTAAGACCCTGATCAATGACATAGTCGAAGATATGATCAATGTCCTGGACAAAGCACCCCGCCCCAAGGGCCAGCGAGGTGGAGGGCTCTCCCGTCAACATATAGGTGCCTCCCCCTAGAAGGGCGGCGGAGGCGAGGTGGTGGTTGGGTCGCAAAATTAAACTCCGTTATGGGGCAGGATATTTTTTTGAAAAGGCGGTGTCGATAATCAGGGGGTCAGGATATCACGTCCACAATGTTGCCGCGTTGCTCGACGGTAGCGGTGGGCGCCTCTCGCTGGGCAATGGCTGGCGGGGTCTCGGACTCTACCTGAGGCTCGAAGCTGCCCCCGCTTGCGAAGACAGGGGTCGGGCGGAAGCGGAAATTGCCTATCCCCTGCGTTGCGGGAAAGCGCAGCTCGCCTGCGTTGATGATGTAGGCGGTGGGAGCGGCGCGAAGGGAAGCGTACTGAACCAAGGGTTGCCTCCTATAAAAAAAGATAAATTTAATATAGGAAGGAAGTCCTTGATTGTCGAGCGGGGAGGGCCTTACACGGCCGGACAATTCCGTTATTCGCCCGCCAGGCGGGCTTTTCTGTTGCGCGGGGCTATTTTGTGTTAATACAGGGTTGCCGGAATTTCGCGGTTAATCGAAATACCAAGACCGATATGTCTTATCTCGCGGCTGCCAGCAGGGCTGTGGATGCCGCCGCGATTTTACATCTGGAGGTTTCATGAAGATTAGTCAAGGCAAGCTCTCGAATGGCGTCCGTGTCGTGACGACAGAATTGTCGGACTCGGCTGCCGTTGCATTTCACATCTACTTTGGTTGTGGCGGACGCCACGAGCGCGACGAGGTCGTGGGTGTCTCCCACGCCCTTGAGCATATGATTTTCAAAGGAACGCCCACCCGAAGCACCCTCGACATCGCCCGCGAGATGGAGGGCAACGGCGCGGCCATCAACGCCAATACGGGCTCGGAGCGTACCTGTTATCACTTCAAGGCCCCGGCCGACGTGTTTGAGACCGTGCTCGACGTTTATGCCGATGCCGTGAACAACGCTCTTTTGGATGTGGATGAGTGGCATAGGGAGCGCAACGTCATCCTAGAAGAGCTAAAGATGTACGAAGATATGCCCCGCGCCTGGGTCTCCGAAATGCTTGAGACGATGATGTTCAACCTCCAGGTTGGCGTCATTGGGAGCAAGGAGACGATTAACGCCATCGAGCCCGAGCATATGCGTGAGCTTATCCGCGATTGGTACACGCCGGGCAACACGGTTGTCTCGGTCTCAGGGGGCGTGCCCCACGATGAGGTCATGCGGCTTTCCGAAAAATTCTTCGGCCAGCGCACAGGCGCTATCGATCAGGACGAGTCCCCGGCGCTGCCCACAGAGAGCAAGGGGCGCTACATCGAGCAGGTGCGCCAGACGGACCAGGTGAACCTGGCGATTGGTTTTCGCGCCTTTGGCGTTAACCACGACGATGCGCCTGCCCTACGATTGCTTTGCGACATTTTGGGCGGAAAGATGAGCAGTCGCCTGTTTACCGAGGTTCGCGAAAAACGCGGCCTCGCCTACAGTGTCGGCGCCCACCCTAGCCGTTTCTCGGACGCCGGTTTTGTCGAGATCAAGGCGGGTGTTGCCCTCGATAAGGCTAAAGAGGCCACCGAGGTTTCTCTCGCCGAGGCGGCGCGCATGAAAAACGAGACTGTGGGCGCCGAGGAACTTGCCGAGGCGAAGCAACACATCCGGGGCAATTTGCAGATTAACGAGAGCTCTGATTATTACGCCGGGCGCAACGGCTCTAGCCTCCTCATTCGCGGCAAGCTCTACACTGTCGAGGAGGAGATTACCGAGATCAATGCTGTCACGGCCGAGGACATACAGCGCGTTGCGGGCGATATCTTTCGCGAGGATAAAATGACGGCCTCGGTTGTCGCCGAGAAATCGTTTGAGAATGAGCTTAAGGACGCGCTTCATATTTAATTTTAAAAATCCAGACTCAAAAAAGCCGGAGCTGTGATGGCCCCGGTTTTTTTGTGCCTGGATATCTAATCGCGTGGGCTTTGGAGGCCTCAGGCAGCTGATTTTTTTATCTAGGCCGACCAAGGGTGATGTTTTCACTACTGAGGAGGGTCCAGGCGCTCGCCGTGTCCGCCCTGAGTTTGCCATTCGTCGTCGATACTTTTTTCCTCTATAATAAGTCCATCCTAAAGAACAACTCTTTTTTCGAAATGGCGGGGAGCTATAGGCCCTCTATTTACCTAGAGTGAGGATCGATATGGCAGATGATCAAGCAGCGGTACTAAGTCCCGAGGTGGTGGTGCAGGATTTGAAGGAAAACGGGGTTACCCACGTTGTTTGGCTCCCCGACAGCGAAACGAATTTTTTGTATGAGCTGATGGTGGCAGAGCCCAAGCTCGATCTCGTGCCGGTGGGCCGGGAGGGCAATGCTTTTGCGGCGGCGGCGGGCCTCTCGGTGGGAGGCGCGAAACCCGTTATTTTGATTCAGAACACCGGCATGATGGAATCTGGCGATTCGCTTCGCGGCTGGGCGCTGAAGCTGAATATTCCCGTGGTCATCATGATCGGGTATCGCGGCTGGACGCGCCACGGCAAAACCCCGGATACAGCAGCCATCTACATCGAACCTTTTTTAAATGCTTTCGGCATTAAATATTATCTGGTCGAAAATAATGACGACGCGGAGAGAATTACCTGGGCTTTTGCCGAGGCGGAAAAAACGCAGCGGCCCGTGGCGATTCTTTTTGGCGACGAATTCCACGGGTTCAACCAATATAAATAATCCCATCTCCCCCAAACGGGGGCGAATGGCTGGGAGATTTATCATGATGCGCACAGAGGATGTACTCAAAATTATCCACCAGTATCGCGGGAACGCCATCACCATTCCCGGTCGGGGCGGAAACTATTGGATCAAGATGAGCAAGATGCCTGAAAGGGATGTGGCCCTTGTTGCCGTCGCGATGGGGGGGCGTGCCTCGTTCGCACTCGGCCTTGCCATGGCCCGGCCCGAGGAAAAAATCATCTTGCTCGACTCAGAGGGTGACATATTGATGGGCATGAATTCCCTGGCGACCATTGCGGACAAGGCGCCGGCAAATCTGTACCACTTCATCTTGGATAACGAATGCTACGCCACGACCGGCGGGCAGCCGGTCCCGAACGCCAAAAAAATCCGCTACGACCTTATTGCGGAAGGGGCGGGCTACCCTTCTAGCTACGCCTTCGATGAACGCAAGGATTTCGAGAGCAATATCGAGGCGATTATGAGCAAGCCGGGCCCGGTTTTGGTGGCCGTCAAAATAGAACCCGAAGTACTCAACGAGCCCATCCAAAATCGCAAGCGCTGGCAAAACCGAACGAATGATGAGGTCATCGCCGATTTTCAAAAGGCTGTGGGCCCCCGGGTCGCCTGATCTCATCAGTCATATTCAAAAAACGCTTGAGGGTACTCTTCATATTTGATTCAAATACTTCCAATGAAAAAGCCGGGGCTCTTAGCCGCCCTGGTTTTTTTGTTTCAGAAATCATTCGAATTTGATATATATTGAGCCAACATTATCCATCTTGAACAGTTTTGCTCCCGCCCAAAAGAAGATGCCGTGTCCAATATCAAATTAAAAGGGCGGGACGCTCTCCGAGAAAAGTTTGTTGTCGTGGATCTGGAAACCACGGGACTTTCTCCCGAAAAAAACGCCATCATCGAAATCGGGGCCGTGAAATACGAGGCAGGAGAGGCCGAGTATGCCTCGATGGAGGCGGTTATTAACCCCGAGGTGTATATACCCGAAGTCATTACCCGCATTACGGGAATAACCAACGACATGGTGAAGGATTGCGGGATCATTGAGGAGGAGCTGCCTCATTTTATTGATTTTTTCGAGGACCTGCCGCTGGCGATTTTTAACGCGCCTTTCGACATGGGTTTTTTGAAGAAAAATGCCTTGAAAATCGGGGCCGCCATCGACAACCCGGTGATCGATGTCCTGCCTTTGAGCCGAAAGGCGTTTCCCGCCCTTCCGAATCACAAGCTTGTGACCTTGAAAGCGCATTTCGGCATCCGGGTCGATCAAAGCCACCGAGCGCTAGTCGATTGTCAGACAACGCTATCGGTTTATAATGAGTGCATTAAAAAAATGTTTGGCTGATGAGCATGGTGGCCGCGATGACACAGTGTGGCGGGTGGCTCAATCGCCTGGCTGTTTATCGGAACTTTTGGAATAATATTTGGCCGTTTCCCCATATACGATGGCGCTCAGACTAAGTAACCCGAGCAGGTTCGGGATGGCCATCGCTCCGTTCATGGTGTCGGCGATGTCCCAAATGAACTTTATTCCCACCGTATCGGAGGAGAATAACGCTCCGAAAACGATGACCACGCACCAAAACAACCTGTAGGGCAGTGAGGCTTGTATGCCGAAGAGATAGTCCGTGCATCGGAGCCCGTAGTAAGACCAAGCCAAAAGCGTGCTGTAGCCGAAAATGACCGAGCAGAAGGCCACAATCCACCCACCCGCAGGCCCTAAAACGGTAGTAAATCCTTTTGCTGTCATCGCCGTGCTGGTCAGCCCGCTCATCCAGGCTCCCGTCAGTATGATGGTGAGTGTCGTAATTGTGTTCACAACGAAGGTATCGATGAAGACGCCAAGCATGGCGATCGTCCCTTGGCGAACAGGCTCGCTGGATTTGGCCGCCCCGTGGGCGATTGAGGCGGTCCCGAGTCCCGCCTCGTTCGAAAAAATGCCCCTTGATACGCCGTAGCGTAGCGCCTGGGCCACTCCCGCCCCGGCAAAGCCGCCCGCTGCCGCATGACCGCTGAAGGCGCTCTCAAAGATGAGTGCGAAGGCAGCTGGCACATGATCAATTCGCACCAAGATGACCACTAACCCGCTCATCACGTAAATGATACACATGATGGGGACCATAAATTCTGCCACGCTGCCGATTCGCTGAATGCCCCCGATTATCACTGCATAGGTCAGTATGGCCAGGATAACGCCTGTGACGATGAGGGGGATGCCGAGTTCGGTCTTGAGCACAAGAGCCACAGAATTGGCCTGGACCATGTTGCCAATTCCGAAGGCCGAGATCGCTCCAAAGAGCGCGAAGAGCCATGCGAGCCATTTTCGATTCATCCCATGTTCGAGAAAATACATCGGACCACCCGCCATGGTGCCGTCCGGGAGTTGCTGGCGATACTTCGCCCCCAGCATGGCCTCAGCGTACTTCGTTGCCATTCCGACGATGCCTGTCAACCACATCCACACCGGGGCGCCAGGCCCACCCAGGGCAATAGCAGTTGCTACCCCCGCAATGTTTCCGTTTCCTACGGTGGCGGCGAGGGCCGTCATTAGTGCTTGGAACGGTGAAATATCACCCGGGGTATTTTGAATGTAGTCCAGTTTGGCCGCGCTCCGAAACATGAGACGTAGAGCGGTGCCAAATTTTCGGATTTGAATGAAATTGGTTCCGAAAGTGAGCCTGACGCCAGTCCCGATCAGGAGAAGCATCATCCATGGACCCCAAACGAAAGAATTGATTCCGGCGATGACATCGAAAAGGAAACTCATGGCTGCTCCTTTTATGTAAAGTGGGAACAAAAAAAAGGATGCCCGATAGTGCCGATAAGTATTAAGATAATACGCATCGTATCCGGTTTGAGTCATATTTTCAAGAAATCGAAAAAGAGTAAGCCATATTTGATAATTCTGGTGTACATATTTTCAAGAGTGCTTATCAAGAAAAAGTTGCCAACAAAAAAACCGGAGCCATTTGGCCCCGGTTTTTTATTGTTGTGCGTGAAGGTTTAGTCGCGCGAGGTGCCTAGTATCTGCGTGAGGTAGATGAACATCATGATGAAGTCGAGATAAAGCTCAAGGGCCGCCATAATCGAGGCGCGGCGGCCGGTCTCGTTGTTGGTGTCCTGGCTCAGGGCATAATTTCTCATCTTCTGGGTGTCGTAGGCGGTGAGGCCCGCAAAGATGAGAACGCCAAGCACGCTTATGGCGAAGTGAATTGCCGAGCTGGCCATGAAGATGTTGACGATGCTGGCGATGATGATGCCGAACAGGCCGACCATGCAAAAGTTGCCCACGCCCGAAAGGTCTTTTTTCGTGACGAAGGCAAAGATGGAAAGGCCAGCAAAGGCGCCTGCTGTGACGAAAAATGCCTGGGCAACCGAATCGCCCGTGTAGCGAAGGAGTAGGGTCGAGACGGTGACGCCCAAGGTTGCCGCGTAGGCGAGGAACATGGCCGCGCCTATGGCTGAGCCCTTCGATTTCATCACCGGGCGAATTGAGAAGACGAGTGCAAGCTGGACACCAATGACGAGGAACATAGAGAGCTGGCTGCCGAAAATAAAGTTGATGGCCGCCTCGCTCGATGCGATGTAGAAGGCGGATAGGCCGGTGACCGCGAGGCCTGCTGTCATCCATCCATAGACTCTTTGCATAAACGCTGCGGCATCGGCGCTTACAACATGCTGGCCGGTAGACTGAGCAAATTCTCTTGATCTCATTAAAAATACTCCTCCTGGTTCGATTAATCTTGATTCAATTAAAGAGGCCTGAGGGCAGGCCGCATACCAAAGACTTTGGTTTAGTTAAGACGCCCCAGGTTCCAGATTGCCGGTTCCGTTGGGTGCGCTTAGTTTCGTGAATTTAACCCTTTCATCCACTATAAGGCTAGTATATCGGAACTGGGTGGTAAATTGAGCCTGTAAATATGACAATTTGCCCCCTGTTGCCGAAATTGGCGGCTACAAATTGTTCCAATGGGACGGAAATGAGGGCGAGGATGCTCAGGCATCCGGTTTTTTTAATAACAATTGTTTCGAGTAACAATATGGCAACTGAAGCCGGGAGGTAGAGTGATGGCGAAAAAACAGAAACTAGATTGGTATTATCACCGGCCCAGTTGAACGACATGTGCCAAGGCGCGGGAGTTTCTCGCGAAAAAGGGAATAGAGGCGAGGGCAGAGAGCAATGCTAAAAAAGAGCGAATAGGCGAGGCCGGGGCGATCAATATTTTAAAACAGGTATCCGAGGTTTGGGCTGCGCGGGGAAAAAAAGCGGTCCACGTTTCGCTCGATGGCGGCAAGGGGGCGCAAGATGAGGCGCTTCGTCTTATCATCGGTCCCTCGGGCAACCTGCGTGCGCCGGCGCTTCGGGCGGGCGGCGTGCTCATTGCCGGTTTTCACGAGGAAACCTATCAAGAAATATTTAAGTAAAAACAGGTGTTGGTTTTTTGTCTGCGCCGGGTCGGTGGGAGTTGCGAGATTTTTTGTTTGGGCATCGCGCATGAGCGATGGAAATTGATTAGGGGCAGCGATTTTGGATAAGATAAGACAACTTAAATTATGGCCCCAAGAGCTGGGAAAGGATTGTACGCGTGCCTGGTAAGTCTCGAAAGAAAAAACCTAGAAAGTCGAATCGCGCACGCGGAACGAGGAAAAACAAGACAGCGAGCCCGAGTATTAAATCCCTTGAAAATTCTGCTATTGCCCTCCATCAAGGGGGGCGGCTCCCCGAGGCCGAAAAACTTTACCGACAAATTTTGACGCTCGATGAGAATCATGCCCTGGCGCTGAATCATTTGGGAATAATTCTTCAAATCGATGAGAAACACGAAGAGTCTTTGGCGTTTTTCAATCGTTCTGTCGAGATGGCCCCAGCCTCCCATGACTTTAGATTCAACAGGGGGCGCTTATTTGTCGAGATGGGCAGGAACGAGGAGGCGGCGGGGGACTACAGGGCGGCCATTGAGCTTAGCCCGCAATTCACAGCGCCCTTAATCAACCTGGGTATTCTTGAAATGGGCGCCGGGAACACAACGCAAGCCAAGGCCCTGTATCTCAAGGCGATTGAAATTCAGCCGGACATGATTGAGGCACATCTCAATTTGGGCACATTGTTTCTCGGCGAGGGAAACGCCCAGGAGGCCAGGCAATCTTTCGACACTGTCCTTCGTCTCGACCCGGGCAATCAGCCAGCCCGGCATCTGTTGTCTACACTGGCGGGGGATTCTCCTGAAACGGCCCCAAAGGAATTTGTTTCCAAGCTTTTTGATGATTATGCGGGAAGCTTCGAAACCCATCTCACCGAGGAGCTTGGCTACCAGTTTCCCCAAATGATCAGGGAGGCGGTGCCCCTCGTGTTGAATCGCGAGCCTGTATCGCTGCGCATTCTCGATTTGGGTTGCGGCACGGGTCTTTGTGGCCTCCTGTTCCGGGATATGGCTGAAACCTTGATTGGCGTGGATCTTTCGCCAGGGATGTTGGCAAAGGCGCGCGAGAAAAATGTTTACGATTCTCTGATTGAGGGAGATCTTTCAAAAGCGCTTGAGGCCGAAAGCGAATCGCTCGATCTTGTCATTGCGGCAGATGTTTTTATTTATGTCGGAAATTTGCGACAAGTTTTTTCAGGTTGCAGGGGTGCAATGAGCGCAGGCGCGCTCTTGGCTTTTTCCACCGAATATCTTGATGGCGAGGGGTTTGAGCTTCGCGCATCGGGAAGATTCGCTCATTCGACGAAATACATAGAAGCGCTGGCGGATGAATTTGGATTCTCCGTAGTTAAAAGAGAAGAAATCGCTATCAGAACGTCTAACGCCCAGCCTTTGGCCGGTAATCTTTATATCGTCTCCAAACAAGATTCGGTGGCAGCGGGCGCAACGAATGCCGAGGCCGTGAATAATTTGGGAGAACCGAAAAATTTCGATGATGCCCTCAATAAAGTATTTCAAGAGATTTTGGAGGAAAGGTATTCTGTCGCCGCTAGCGGGAGGGGATGGCTCTTTACCACCGTTCTTGACCATGCGTTTATCGATGGCGACCTGGAGAGCATGCCTGCCGTTAAGGTGAAAACCGGAGAATATGAAAAGCCCGTGGCAGAGGATATTGACGTTATCAAAGAGGCGTCGGTGTTTTTGGCGCGTATCGGCGATTGCGAGGACACCAAGAAAAAATATGAAATGATGGAAGAGATGGCGATGATGAATGTGCCGGTTTTGACATCAGATTCATTCGTGAACAGTGCGGATAGCGATTTGTATCGAGATGTTGAAGGAATTTTCGAGGGCGACTGTTTGAACGTAGTCATTGTCGGCGCGGGTTTGAGTGGTCTGGCTTTGGCGAGCGCGCTGAAGATGACCTTGCGGGGCAAGGTGAATGTCCTCGTAGTTGAAAACAGGATTTATGCCCAGCACCATAAATTACCCTACCGCCGAAGGTGGATCACGAATGTGCCCTTGGAGCTTGGGGACGGTCTTCTGGAGGATGAGATTATTGCCCTGATGGCTGCCGTGGGAAAGAAAAGTTATATCGGGGTGACGGTCAATGTTTTCGAGACGCTGATGCTTCTGTCCTGCCGGAGGATGGGGGTGAAGTTTTTATTTTCGGATAACTGTGATTTCTCGTTTCTCGAAAACAGCAAGGCGCAAGTTGTATTCAACGCCACGGGAAACAGGTTCAGGAAAATTTCATTTCCCGAGGTCGGGGCCCCTGCCATAGCAAAAGAAGTTGTTCCGACAAATGTGTTGCATATGCCCAACGAGGGCATTTCTGATTTTGGCGTGAAAATCGATTGGCCAAAAACGGCGCAAGAGATAACCGTTGAGTATCATGGCAATATTTTCATTCCCGTGCTGAATGGGCGGAGAATTAAATCTCCCATCGTTAAGGTGGGGCACATTCCTTTTCGGCTGTATCAGGGAATTTTGAATCTCGTTGCGGGTAATAATGCCGACAACAAAATTTATGTGTGGCCAGGGACATTGAAGGCGGAAATTAATCAAGTGATCGTTATCATTGGATTGCAAAGCAATGAATACGAAAATTTGTATAGAGAAATATCCTCGCCCGAGAAAATTGGCACCGTGTTGCAAAACCGCTTGTTGCTGGAGGTTTTCGATGAAAGGGTGGTGAGGTTGTTGGAATTCATTTCGGATCGTACCGATGCGGCGGACGATGTTGTCATGGAGCCGCCCTTTGTGTACGAGCCGTATCTAATTAAGTATCCAGGCGGGTTTGAAAAACTGCACGGCAAACCCGTTATTCCAATTGGGGACTCTATCTACAATGGCAATATGAAGATGGGGAACGGCATCAGCCCGCATCTGGGACATGTTAAGGACATAAAGAATTTGTTTGTAAAACATATGTTTTCTTGAATAAGAAAAATTTAAAGCCGCTTTTAAGGTTTTTTGAGTTTTGCCCCTGACTAAAAAAATGCCTCCTCTAGAAAGGAACGAGTCTTTTTTTCTGGTGGGCGAGGATCCCCATATCCAATAGGCTCCGTATGCGTTTGATATGCCGGAAAATCCTCGGGCTATGTTTTTACCATGGTCAACATCATTTTTAATTTTTTGATTGCCTTTAAGGAATGAGGCTCTCCGGCGGGCATGATGATCATTTCGCCCGCTTTCAGAAGGTGGGTTTTGCCCGAAATGGAGATTTCAACCTCGCCTTCAAGAAGCTGGACGAGCGCATCATAGGGCGCTGAGTGCTCGCTTAACCCCTCGCCCTCGTCAAAGGCGAAAAGCGTAACCGAGCCGCCATTTTCATTGACGAGCGTCCGGCTGACGACGCTTCCCGCCTGATAGTTCAACAGCCCAAGGGGATGAATCACCTCCGCCTTGAGACTTTTGGAGCCCTCTTTGCTCTCTTCCACAAGTTCATCTTCCCGTTATATTCCACCTTCTTGCCGCCCCCTGCGGCCCCTTTGAACCCGAATAGAAGAGGCTTCAACCATGGGCGAGCCAAAAAAATCGTCAGGTTGCCCGAATATCCTGCAGTTTTGACTCAAATTCCTGCTTGTCGATTTCGCCCTTAGCATAACGGTTTTTCAAAATCTCTTCCGCCGCATCACCTCTGCTTGTAGGAACAGAAGTTGATCCGCCCGAACCGCCCCAGAGCCATCGAATCAAGGCAACGACTCCGGCGATGATCAGCCCCCAGAAAATCAGCATGAACAACATCATCCCTATCCCCCAGGCCCCCCACATGTAATGCATGCCGTAGCCCATGGGGCCGTGTCCCCAGGTCCCCTGGCCCAAGTCGCCGGGATTCGCCGAGGCGAGCGTGGCGAATGGCATGAGCGAAAAAAGAAAAGCGACTGTAATCATCAATGATTTTTTCATGGCTTGGGATTCCTCTGTGAAACCTGTGTCTTGATAGATTGGCCGAACCGATGTTTCCGCTTTTTTGACGGTGCAGGTTCCATCGGTGGCCCCGTACCGCTAAAGTGACGGGGAAAGGTGGGTCTTTATGCTTTTTCGTTTTTCGCTTTACGGATTCTTGAAGAACCAGACATATTTTGAGCCGTTTTTGATTCTCGCTTTCAGGGAAAAGGGTTTGTCGTTTTTCCAGATCGGGCTGCTGATCGGGTTTCGGGAGGTGTGCGTCAACCTGTTTGAGGTGCCGAGCGGCGCGGTGGCCGATTTGTATGGCCGGCGGCGGGCGGTGATTTTTTCCCTGTCGGCCTACATCGTCTCGTTTTTGATATTTGGTTTTGCCGCCTCGCTGGCGGCCCTGTTCGGGGCGATGTTTGCCTTTGCGCTGGGCGATGCGTTTCGCTCGGGGACGCACAAGGCGATGATTTTCGACTGGCTGCGAGAGCAGGGCCGCGAGGATGAGGGCGTGAGGGTTTATGGTTTTGCGCGCCTGTGGTCGAAGATGGGCTCGGCGCTGTCGGTGGTGATTGGAGGGGCGTTTATTTTCTCGGGCGCAAGCTACAGCGATGTTTTTTTTCTGGCGGTGATTCCCTATCTGCTGGGCATCGTGAATCTTCTGGGCTACCCGGCAGAGCTGGATGGAGCGAATCGCTCGGGGGCGCAGCGCCCGAGCGTGACCGGCCCGAGAGAGATTCTGGCCGTGGTTATTTCTCATTTGAGAGGGGCGCTTAAAAGGGTGGTCACGGTTGCCCCGCTTCGCCGGGTTGTGGGCGAGTCGATGGGTTTCGATGGCGTCTACAAGGCGGCCAAGGATTATATTCAGCCGGTTATTCAACAGATGGCGCTTGGCCTCGCGGTTCTGGGTGTCTGGGAGGGCCGCCAGCGGGTCGCTGTTCTGGCGGGGGCCGTTTATTTCGTGTTGCACCTGCTTGCGGGCGCGGCGAGCTGGGGCGGATACAGGTTGAGCGCCGTGGTGGGCGGCGAGGAGCGGGCGGCGCGGCTGATATGGGTGGCCTCGTGTGCGCTCTATGCAACGCTCGCGGCGGGGCTGGCCCTGGGCCACATGGCGGTGGTCATCGCGGCGTTTATCGGGCTGGCGGTGGCGCAGGGTTTCTGGCGGCCGATTTTGATTAGCCGGGTGAATATCGAGGCGGCGCCCGATCCGGGGGCCACGGTGTTCTCGATTGAGGCGCAGGCGAAATCGCTGTTTGCCATGGTGCTGGCGCCAGCGATTGGCTTTGCGGTGGACCATCTGGGTCTTGCGCCGGTGGGGCTGGCGGGGGTTATCGTGGCGCTGCCTTTTGTGGTGAGGGGTTTAATTCAATCAGGCGCAAGCGCCGCACCGGCGGGCGCCGCACCGGCGGGTGCCGCACCGGCTGTGTCAGTGGCTGGGCCAGCGGCTGTGCCGCCATCAGAGAATTTGGGTAAGGCTCTCGATTAGAGTTCTT
>JABJAL010000053.1 GCA_018669005.1 Nitrospinaceae bacterium | reverse complement strand
GGAGACGGCAAAAGTATACTGCGGGAATTTGAGCGGTATATTTCGCTCTTTAAGGCGCTGAAACTGACGCGAGGAAAGCTCTGTAACAAGGTGGCGATCCACAAAAATCAACGCGAAGCCATCGCCAAGATCGGCCACAACGTGATCATCCCAAATCTTATCGAACAGCGTCTTGGGACTATTCATTGGTGGCCCTTTGGCTCAAGGACGCTACTTGCATAACTTTGGCAGACACGACCTCGCACCTCTCAGAACAAAAGGCTGGATTACTTTCTAGGAGTCAACCCCCTCTGCAACCAATAGAGTTGAGTGAGAATAATCAATTTTGGAACATCTATCTATGAAAAAGCACCCCCCGGAGAGCTCCTCCGGGGGGTGGTGTTCATCCGTCTAGCTGCGCTACTTCATTTCCATTTCGGACAACAGAATGTAGCCGTCAGCCCTATTTTTCCACATTATGTTCTTTTTCCTACCAGTGACTTGGTGCTGCTGATAGAGAAAGCCCAGGATTGCTTTTTCGCGAACGACACGATTGATTTCCTGGTATTTCTTTAATCGCTTGGCATCATCCAGTTCCGAGCGAGCGTCGTCGATGATTTTATCCATCCATTTCTCGCGGAACCCGCCCCAGGTGGAGCGGCTGTGAATGGTTCCAGCATACATATGCTCAGAGTGAAGATTCGAATCCATTCGGCAGGCAAATCGGAGGAAGGAGCCTACATTAGGCTTCCACCTGGCCCGCATTTTCGTCACGATGATACCGTACTCGGCCACCTGCAGTTTCACATTGATGCCTACCTTACCGAGCATGGAGACTAGCGCTTCAGAAACCTGTTTCCCTTTCAAATATCGTCCCAAAGGAGTCAACAACTCACTACTGAAACCTTTTGAATAACCAGCCTCGGCCATAAGTTTCCTGGCTTTTGCAGGGTCATAAGGATAGGGCTTGAGGTCGGGATTAAAACCAAAGCTATCAGGACCCACGTTGGTCGCGATAATTCGGCCACGTCCCTCCAGGACCGTTTTAACCAAGGCCTCTTTGTCGATGGCATAGTTAAGCGCTTGGCGAACTTTTACTTTTTCCCAAGGCGAGCCGGGTTTAATAATCGGATAGATGTAGCATGTGCGCGAGGACGGCACAGATATTACCTGAACGTTGGGATTAGACTTTGCCAACGATATCAACTGCGGAGAAATAGCGTCGGCCACATCTACATCCCCGGCAGCCAGGGCAGCTACCCTTGTAGTGGGCTCAGGAACCACCATGATTCTGGCGGACTTAATCTTCGGTACGCCCGGCTTCCAGTAGTTGGGATTAGCCTCGTAATGAAACTCGTGCTTCCCCTTCCACTTCGCAAGAATGTAGGGTCCGCTACCGATTGGATTGCGAGCCAGATGCTTCAGGCTCTTGCTTGCGTAGTACTTAGGCGGCACGAGGCTACCGTACTGGGAGAGCACAGAAATCAAGAAAGTATCTGGCTGTTTGGTGTGAACCCGTACCGTGTAGGCGTCAACCACCTCCACGCTTTTGATGCTCCTGACATGGCTATACTGCCGGGATTTGAGTTTGGGGCTAATAATTCGCTCCAAGCTGTACTTGACGGCATGAGCATCCAGAACTTCACCATTAGTGAACTTGACCCCCTTGCGAATCTTGAATTCCAATATTTTGGGACTCACCGAGCGCCACGATGTTGCAATATGGGGACCAATCTTGCCGCCGGCATCGCGAAAGAGAAGCCTGTCAAACACCAGTGGATAATGAGAGTTGAGAGGAAAGCCGGTAATTCTGTGCGGGTCATAGGTTTTCACACTTCCCGCAAAAGCAAGTACGACTTTTCCCTTTGGTGCGGCAAACGAATTGGCAGGCCAAACAAATGCGATAGAAACCATTAAAACAACGAGCATACGAAGGAACTTCATTTTTCCCCTCCCCTGTCTTTAGATTAGAATCCCTACTCCAAGTGCCTTACCACTCCAACAAAGAACATTTTCAATTCATAGTCGGTCATTGTTTTATGAAACCAAAATTAAATAGCAATTGAGGCTCCTGCCCTAATTCTCCCCTAGAGCGCACAATACTACAGCTTCATTTTCACTTATTGATTTCGGTAAGAATAACAGAATAATTCAAGTATGGCGAATCCGTGATTCTACGACAAAAGAAAATGGTTCTCCGAATCGCTCCAGAAAACCTTTGGCTTTAGTGGAAGATCAGTACTGCTCGTTATAGCTGCGCTCGGTGGGAGGGTGTCTTGAAAATCTTATGATTCGTAGGTTTTCGAAAGATTTCCAGCAAGGGGAGCGGTGTCCTCAGACCGGGTGAGTAGAGATGCGGCGTCACGATTATGAGCACTTCTTTGTCTATCTCCGTTCGTTTCTGTGCTGCTGTGAAAACATTGAGAATAGGCACGTGGCGGAGCCAGGGGATACCCGCGTTACTCGATGAGCGGCCATTAAACATGAGGAAATTGTGGGGCAGGCCATATCGCTTGGTGCAACAGATTATATCACCAAACCTGTCTCACTTGATTACCTAGATGAAATAATCATGAAAAAGATATCCGGCTTATCTAATTCCGAGGACGACCCATCCTGAATTTAAATCCCATGTCATTTTATCAAAATTCCATCCTACCCAAAAACCTACTCACCATTCTTAGACTCAAGTTTTTCACTGAAAAGAATTCCGAATTGGAACTTTCAATGCAAACTGCATTTGTCTGACAACCTTGGGGCAGGTATCAACAAAAAAGAAAATGTATGCATGACCTTCTTGCAAATATATCTATTCTAGCTGAGCATGAACCTGACATATTTCAACACAACCTATACATTTTCGATTAAACAGTGGTTTTCACTTCCCGGAGCCGGGTTCGTGCCTCCCTCGGGATTGGCTTTCATTCTAGGAGTTAACAACAAATATGGAGGATGAGAAACTATGTTCACCTACCGGGTATCAGAGCATAAGAAATTTCAACCGGGACATCATTCTGAAAACATATTGTGTCAGCAAGATCCAGGAGACGTGTCGATAGCCTGTCATGAACCCAACCAGATTGGGCCGTATCACGCCCACCCAAAATGCGCGGAAATTTATTACTGCATCGAGGGTGGCGGAATCATGCGAATCGCTGAAGAAAAGGTGGTGCTGTCTCCGGGAACCATCATCGTCCATCCGCCCGGCGAGTTGCACGAATTCTCAAGCGGCCCAGAGCGGACCATCCTCTTCCGCGTCCGCTATGGGGAAGAGTTCGCCTCCCGAATCCAGGAGTGGCCGAGCAATCCGGAATGGAAACCAGAGGAAAACTAAAAAAAGCGAGCAAAAACCTTTTGATGATGCCAAGGCCGAGGAGATAATGCGCGGTGGCGCCTTCGGAAGCACCGAGGCCACCTGCGAATAGAACGGGATCGACAAGAAATTCAACGAGCGATCACCCCCAAAGGAAAACAAACGGCCCGAGCAGGACACTCACCCCGCCCGGGCCGTTTTCATCTAGAGAATATTTCGTCGATAGTTTTTCCTGAAAACTGCTCCCTGCCCGACATGATCTTTGAGAACTTCTTCATCATCGCTTTTTTGTTCTTGAGGAACCAAGCGTCATCCACAGCAACCATATTCTTTTCTGAACCCTTGGGCCGGGAAATCGAAACTGCAACGCTCGATTGAATGGGAATATATCCGCCGAGGAAGGCGACACATACTTCATCAAGGCTTTTTCTTTCTTCCAGCAAATGAAAGTAGAAGGGTCACCAAGCGAAACGATGTCACAATTAAGCACACCAGCCATACGTTCGGCCTCAAACATCCAAGTGATACCGCCCGTCCCCTTTCGGGTCTAACTGACCTTGACCCCAAATTTTTTCGTGTACAACTTGGCCAACGCCTTTACAGCCCGGCGATTGGCACTGTGAAAACGGTGACACCATCTTCTTTTTTCGTAGCCGCTATCATATCGCTCATTGCGGCATCGGATAATGAAACTCAGAAACCGGTGAACGCAATAACGATGGCCAACAAACCTGCCATTACAAATATTTTCATCCCTGACTTCATACTGCTTGAGTTAAAACACCCCAACCGGCCTTTGTATCAATCGTTTTCAAGACACACACATCTATCGGGCGGGAACTCCAGAATCACCTCGGAACCAATAGGTGCCCCCACATCGGACTCCGACTCGACAAAGACTTCCTTTCCGCTCAACTCAACCGTGTACTGAATATATTTTCCGTAATACTGGCGTTTCATGATTTTCACCCGGAATATGTTGGTGTCCGTCGCAGGCGCCTCGTGATGAAACTTCACCCATTCCGGACGGATGCAAAAATACACCTCCTCGCTCCCGGTACCGTTTTTTTCTACCTGACGGGCCACCGTTATCGGTCCAAATTCCGTTTTCAACTGAATCGCACCGCTTGAGGCATCCCCTTCGGGCATCCCGGAGAAAATGTTGGAGGTCCCGATAAAACTGGCCGCGAAGCGGTTCCTCGGCGTTTGATAAAGCCCCTCGGGCGAGCCTTCCTGGATCATGGAGCCAAGCTCCATCAAAACGATCCGATCGCCCAGCACCATCGCCTCGGCCTGATCGTGGGTGACGAACACAAACGTGATCCCGAGGCGCTCGTGAAGGTCCACCAGCTCGCCGCGCATCTCCTCGCGGAGATTCGCGTCCAAATTCGAAAGCGGCTCATCGAGTAGCAAAAGCGAGGGCTCAACGACAATGGCACGCGCCAGGGCCACGCGCTGTTGCTGGCCGCCAGAGAGCTCGGTCGAGTAGCGCGCGTCGAGCCCATCGAGCTGCACCAGCGAAAGCGCCTCCATCACGCGCCTTTTGATCTCGGTCTTATTGATTTTCCGAACTTCCAGGCCATAGGCCACGTTCTGGAACACCGTTTTGTGCGGCCATATGGCGTAAGACTGAAACACCATGGACATTTGACGCTGATCCGGCGGCAGCACTTCATATTGATTGGACAATTCCTTGTCGCCGATGGTGATCGAGCCTGCATCCGGATTCAGGAACCCGGCAATCAGCTTGAGCAAGGTCGTTTTCCCGCAACCACTGGGACCGAGTAAAACCACCGACTCACCCTCTTTGAAAGTAAGCGAGAGATTATTCACGGCGACGGTATCGCCAAAGGTTTTCGTCAGGTTCTCGATCTTCAAATCCGGCATTTTATTTGCTCCCTACACTTCAAAAGCGCCCTTCCCTACTATTTTTCGGGAAAGAGTCACGAGGCTAAAATTGATACAAAAGACCATGAACGTAAGCGCACCGAGCAGGCCCATCTCGGCCTGTGCATGGCGAATTAGTAATTCTAGCTGAAAATCAAGCTTTCTTCGCTACCCTTCTTGGTACACGGCGTATTGCGCGATCAGCCATCACTATCAAACCATCAACGATCCTGGGATTTCACAAGTGGCTCAAGACGCGAAAATACCGGCTGCTCTACTCCTCTGGAACAAGCGCGATCTGGAAGAGAAGCTGGGGGAGTTTCAGGATTACTACAACGCATACTGGGTCCACCAGGCACTAAACCTGAAAGCACCTGCTGAAGCCGCAGGAAAAGAATTACCTACCCAGACGAATTTAGAAAATTATGCGTGTAATTCTCATTGCCGAGGGCTGCTTGTTTAGGAATTCGCCATGCATAGGCAGATAACGAGCCGTGTTTGTTAGGAAGGGGCTCTATCACTCCACGTCCCAGACCGGGCGGCGTACTTCCGGACTGACGATGCGGACGTTCTTGTCCCGCAGCGCCGATATCTGGTTCATTTCGTCCTGGCTGAGTTCGAAGTCAAATATGTCGATATTTTCCTCAATCTCCGAGAATTCGAGCGCGCGCGGTACGACGCCAACATCCGGCTGCTGGATCAGCCATTTGAGCGCGACCTGCGCGGCCGACTTCCCGTGGGCATTCGCGATCTTCTGGATCACCGGATCCTTCAGCACTTCCCCACGCGCTAGTGGCACGTGGCAGGTGATGAGCATGCCATGCTTACGGCTGGCGGCGATGACCTTATCCTGGCGGATATAGGCGTGATACTCGATCTGGTTGGTGAACAGTGGCTCGGGACATTTGTTCACCGCCTCGTCAAGCAGGGAGATGGTGAAGTTGGACACTCCGATATTTTTCGCCAGCCCCTCGCGCCTGGCTTTTGCCAACGCGCCGAGCGTCTCCTCCAGCGGCACCTTGGGCTGTGGCCAGTGGATCAACAGCAAATCGACATAGTCGAGGCCAAGCGTTTTTAGGCTAGTCTCTACCGAGCGCGCGAAGTCGTCGGCCTTCGCATTCTCCTCGGTCACCTTGGTGGTGACCCAAATATCCTCACGCGGTAGGCCCGAGGCGCGGATCCCTTCGCCGACCCATTGTTCCGAGCCGTATTTACGTGCCGTGTCGATGTGCCGGTAGCCACATTCAAGTGAATGGACAATGAGGTCAACCGCTCGCTCGGGTTCCGGAAATAGCATGGTGCCATAAGCGACGACGGGAATCTGCGCGCCGAACGCGGAGATGATTGGGGCCTTGGCTGGTTGCATCGTATTCCTCCGGCGCTTCTAACGCCTCAAAGTCGAGCTTTATGCTTTCAGACCGATTTCTGAAGAGCGTGAAGCTGGCGCGCGATGAATGCCTTGAGCATTTCGTGAGCGCGATCGGTGTCAGGCCCAGGTTCGAGCACCCACAAGTGGTGGCAGCCCTCAAAAACCTCAAGCTCACACTCGCCACCAGCAGCGCGATAGGTTTCGGCGAATTTCTGCTGAATTGCCGGCAGGACGTTGTCATCGAGTCCGCCTTGCATGAGCAACAGTGGCAACAAGTCAACCGGCTCCTTGCGATCGAGGATCATTTGTGGGTTGGCTTCTTCGATGTTGCTGAAGGGATCGAAATATACGTGGTGGCGATCCACCATCTTCTGGCGCTCCTTGGCAACTGCGTTGTTGTAGCGTGCCAGCGGATCGCTGATGGGCGAGCGCGTAGCGACGTAGTTGATGTGCGCATCAATTTCCTTGTGTCCTTCCAGTGGCAAGGCGTTGTAGCGCTGGTTCTGCGGCCGCATGCCGAGCAACTCCGCCACGTGGCCGCCGCTGGAACTGCCGAGCAAACCCATCGTAGACGGATCGCCGTTCCAGCCGGGCGCTTTCATCTTCAGCCAGCGAATGCCGTAGTTTGCGTCTTGCACCGAGGCCGGGTACGGCGCTTCGCCGCTCAGGCGAAGATCGACGGACACCGTCAGGATCCCGCTGCGCGCCGCGGCTTCGGCCATTGCCACATTGGCGAAGCGGTCCTTGCCCGCCCAGGCGCCTCCGTGCAGGTCGAGCAACACAGGAAACGGCCCATCGCCGACCGGTTGACAGATTCGGGCGAGCAGCATTCGAGTGGGGACCTGTCTGAAGTCCTCTTCCCAAATCTTGATCTCGTAATCTGCATTTGGATCGTAGTTGGCTGGCACCGGATATGTTCCTTATCATCTCTTCTGTTTGGTTTGCCAACAAGGTTTGAATTGGATCCTTGCACACTGAGTGCGCCATGGCAAATAATACCTGTGCATGGATATTCAGGTTGGCCATTTTGTAAAGGAGCTGTTTTTTTTCAACGAAAAAATGAAACTGAAATCCTACTTTATACGAGGACCTCGCCTCCACCGCCGCCGCGGGCGATGATAATTTTGCCTTCATCCTCAAGGCGCTTGGCGGTATTGGTAATGCCCTGCTGCGCTTTTTCAACATCGCTGAGGCGCACCGGACCCATGGCTTCGAGGTCTTCCCTGATCATGTCAGCCGCACGCTCGGAGAGGTTCTCAAGAATCTTCTCCTTCACCTCATCGCCCGAGCCGCGTAGCGCAATCGTGAGATCCTCGTTGCTCACCTCGCGGAGCACCTGCTGAATGCCCCTATCATCGATGAAGATAAGGTCATCGAAGGTGAACATCATATTCCTGATCTCTTCGGCCAACTCGGGATTTAGTTCATCTATCTTTGAGACAATTAAATTTTCGTTCGACTTATCCACATAATTGAGAATCTCGGCCACCGAGTGAATACCACCCACCAACTGTGTCTGGCCACTGCCGCTGGCCGCCAACTCATCGCCTAAAATAGTATCGAGGTCGTTGATGACAGAAGGAGGAATACGGTCCAGGGTCGCCATTCGATAGGCGACCTCGCCTCGAATCCCCTCGTTCATCAGGCTGAGAACCTCGGCGGATTTTTCGGCGTCAAGGTGCGCGAGAATAAGCGCGATGGTCTGGGGATGTTCGTTTTTCAAGAAGTTGGCGATGGTTTTAGCATCCAGAAGACGCAGGGTTTCAATACCCGCCTCCTCCGTCGGCACCGAGAGGTTTGAGATGAGGTTTTCAGCCGCATCCTCACCGAGTGCGGATTCCAGCAGTTTACGCACGCTCGCGACGTTACCAACCCCTAATCCCTTGTTCGCACCGCTAATGGTTTTTCTTAAAAACTCCTCGTTCACCGCCCGAGCAAGGTCTTGCGAGAGCGTACCAATGCTTGCCATGTAGTTGCCCAGGTGCTGAATCTCATCCTGCCCCATCTCGCCAAGAACCTTTCCAGCCATGTCCTCGCCCAAGTTCAGGAGCAAAACGGCCGCTTTTTCCGAGCCATTTAGACGTTCAATTGTTTGTGATGCTCGCACCATATTTTTTTTCTCCCAGCGACACCCTACACCTAAAGAACTTCTAGCAGGAGAAAATTACCTAGAAATTAAAATAGCTATCGAATATTCTGAGCTACATCCGACATCACTCTAAACCCGTTACTAATTTCATCATGGGTCCAGAAACCTATGTCAGAGAGCGTTTACTGTCCAATATTCATGTCTGAGGCCCCGATCCGATTCGAGACTTAGTTAAATTTCCGTAAAATTAGTTGAGAAAACCACGTAATCCACACTTTTCCCAAGTCAAATTCATTGAGAATCTTCAATCCAAAGAATTCGCCAAGGCATTTATGATTTGTGGAATTTTAAAAAATATCGGAGACAGCGCCCAACTCCTTCACTCCCGCTCGGATAAGCAAGAAGGGGCGGGCCCAAGCCCGCCCCTTAGCGTAAACCTTTTCTCAATCAGCAGTTGATCGTCCCGATGGCGGGGCTAGGAAGCCGCGAGTTTCTCGGCGCAGGCATATGAAACGTCTGAATCCACCTTGCCAATCTTTTTACCCGGCATGACTGCCCACTTCTCAGCGAGTTTGCTGCGTGCGTCCCATTCCAGCTTAGCCGCGTCCTTGTTCTCGCCCAGTGCGCGGGCCGCGCAGATTGACGCCTCCGAATTCACCATGGCTGCGCGCATTTGCCCCTGCATGGCGAATGTCGTGACACCCCATCCAGCCCAGAGGGCGATGATGGGTCCCGCGATCACGCCAACAGCAGCGCCCTTCATGAACGGCACCCACGCTTTCCATGTCTCTTGCACGTTTTTCATGAAACTCATATGAAACTCCACATATACTACGGGACTACGAGTGGCACTTTGAAGTATATTTATCTTCCTATGCCATATCTTATATTATGTTAAATCGTCTGGATATACAAAGCGGGAAACACGTACGATCAGCACAATCGAGGAGCCTAACAATTTATAAATATCAGCAGCTGAAAAATTGATTTCATTCAACCCGAAATTTTAAACTCGGTGGTGAATTTGGTCAGGACAAGCTTTCCTCTGCAAAAATTTCATTCGGGATAAATTCAGTATTATATCAGAAGCTACGCATAGTCCATGACCTAAACATAATCCCAATCAATCCTGAAATTGATGTTCTTTAAATTCGGATACACCCCAGATGAACAAACAAGCCATCAATCAAAAAAACCAAATACGATTCTCCTGTGCATGGCGTATTTCTAACCAAGCGGGAATTGAGTACTTAAACATTTTCCTTCCGTTTCCTGACCCAGTGAATTTGTGGTGAGGTAATCCGACCGAAATTTCTTAACTATTCAGCATTTCCATCATAGCGAGCGAGCAGAAGGCTTGCGTTTTGTCCACCAAAACCAAAGGAGTTTTTTAATGCGTATCTCACATTCGCCTTCCTCGCTATATTCGGGATGTAGTCAAGATCGCACTCCGGCTCGGAATTTCGGTAGTTAATTGTAGGCGGGAGAATTTGGTGCCGCAGGGCAAGTGCGGAATAGATGGTTTCCACCGCCCCGGACGCTCCGAGAAGATGGCCCGTCATGGATTTCGTGGAGCTGACGGCTAGACCGTATGCATGTTCCCCAAAAACGCGTTTAATGGCGAGCGTTTCTATCTTGTCGTTCTGCACTGTCGCTGTCCCGTGGGCGTTGATGTAGCCCACATCTTCAGAAAGGACATTGGCATCGTGAAGCGCCATTTCCATGCAACGTACAGGACCTTCCCCGTCGGGATCAGGGTGAATGAAGTGGTAGGAGTTTGAACTCAGGCCGAATCCTTTAATTTCGGCATAGATATTCGCTCCCCGTGCTTTGGCTTTTTCGAGATCCTCAAGGATAAGCATTCCAGCCCCCTCGCCGATGACGAATCCGTCACGACCGGAATCAAAGGGACGACTGGCTCTCTTTGGCTCCTCGTTGTGCTTGGAAAGGACCCGCATGGCGCTAAATCCGCCCATTACCAATTCGAAAATGCACGCCTCAGATCCTCCAGCGATCATGACATCCGCCGTTCCTCTTTGAATATCCTGTAGCGCCATGCCGATAGCGTGGGTCCCGGATGCGCAAGCCGTATTCGTACACCTCATCGGACCCCTGAGGTTCCAATGCAATCCCACCCGGGAGGAAGCCATGTTCCCAAGAAAATTCGACATAAAATTCGGACTCAAGACAGTTTCTCCTCCCCTGCCCAAGGCCTCGGTTGAAGATTGAAGCCCCAATCCCACCCCCACGTTTACGCCGAATCTTTCCGCTGCATCGCCTTTGGGAGAGGAGAGCCCAGCATCCGTAAACGCTTGGGAGGCGGCCACGAGAGCAAACTGGATGGAGCGGCTCATTTCATTCAGATCTTCATGGTCCGGATATTCTTCAGGATTGAAACCTTTCACTTCCCCGGCGATTCGAGAGGGAAGTCTGGATGTGTCGAATTGGGTGACCTCATCGACGCCGGAGGCCCCGCATAAAAGCGCGTCCCAATTTTTCTCTACCCCGATCCCCAGGGGAGTGACAAGTCCGACCCCTGTGATGGCAATTCGCTTACAGCACATCCGCTACACCTCTCCATTGGAATTTGTGAAGATGGGACTCCTCGCCTGTAGGTGGCGAACTAGTAATTCGCCAGGGACAGGCCAGATCAGTACGGCTATGCTCTGGGGGGGGCTACACCCATCTGTTCAGTGCGGGTAAAAAGAAAAGAGGCTACCATTTCTGGTGGCCTCTTTTCTTCACCACTCACCTTACATTGACCTTACACGAAAATCTTAAAATGTAAGGCAATCATGGCAAATGATTGATTTTCTTTGGTGGAGGTCGGAGTCTTCCGCAAACCCGTCTCACCCAATTTCCCTGTTTAACAGGGAAAATACAGGGAATTTTCCCCTCGCTCAGTTCCTACACTTCGCAAAATTAGTAATTCGCACCCACATCCGGGTGAGCGATGAGTTCAAGATTGTCGCCCAGATGGAGATCGGCTCCGGCCTTTTCCGCGAGGCTTTCGCCCCGAGCGGGATACAGGTCAGCTACGGCGAGGAAATCCACTGCCGGATGCGCACCCGCCATTGTGGCGCGAAGAGTGCCAATTCGCCCCGAGCCAATGACGGCGATGCCAACTTGTTTATGGCGCATGCATAACCTCGCCTTGATCGCTAAAAGTCAGAAAACG
>JABJAL010000052.1 GCA_018669005.1 Nitrospinaceae bacterium | reverse complement strand
TGGAAATCTTTTTCGCCAAAATACGCGCGGTCAGGTTTGCAGGCGTTGAAAAGCTTGGCAACAATTGTCACCACTCCTCGAAAGTGGCCGGGCCGATGAAGACCACAAAGCCCTGCCGACATAGAAGGCACTTCAATCCAGGTATCGAAACCATCTTGATACATCGCCTCCGGGGTCGGCGCATAAACCGCAGCCACCCCCCTGGAGCGACAAACCTCTAAATCCAATTCAAATGTCCGGGGATAAGTATCAAGATCTTCGGTGGGGGCAAATTGGGCCGGGTTCACAAAGATGCTTACAACGACCGAGGCACATTCAGACACCGCGCTGGCAATCAGGCTGGTATGCCCTTCATGGAGAGCGCCCATAGTAGGGACCAGGCCTAGCGTCCCGCATTTGGCTCGCAAGGTACCTGCGAGAGTTCTCATCTTAGCCGGAGAATCGACGATGTCCATGAATTCAACCCAGGGGCTTAAAACCCCTTTGCTACGGCGGACAATGCAGATATTCCCAGATAACCTAATTCAAGGCTAATTGAAATTATCCTACATGACAAAGGGCGGAAAAGCGCGTTGTTTTTCAATCCCAGTTGTCCGGCATCCGCTTCACCCAGCCACCTTCACGGGGAAGAGATGACAAAAGCTCGCCCGCCGATTTTCCTATCTTAGGATGAACCACCTCCGGCGCAAGCTCCACCAACGGCTCAAGCACAAAACGCCTCTCGTGCATTCGGGCATGTGGCACCGTGAAACTCAGTGTTTCGATGTTTCGATCCTCATACAACAACAGGTCGATATCAATCAGGCGGGGGCCCCAACGAAGCGACCTTGTGCGGCCCATTACCTCTTCCACCGACAGGATGGCGGCAAGGAGGGCTTCGGGAGAAAGGCGCACTCTCCATTCGGACACAGCGTTGACAAAGGAATTTTGCTCGACAGGGCCAACGGGTTCGGTCAGATAAAATGAGGATACACCACAGAGGCGAAGACCCTCATTTTCTTTTAAATGCTCGACAGCCCTTTTAATCTGCTCAACAGGCTCATCTTGATTCGCGCCCAGAGAGAGAAACGCGCGCGCCTCAAGGCTCAAAAACCAGCCTTTTCAATCCGGGCTAACGCCTCACGAATTCGGTCCTCGGGAACAGTAAGCGCCATACGAACAAAACCCTCACCCGAGGGACCAAATCCGTTGCCGGGTGTCGTGACAATCCCGCATTTTTTAAGAAGATGGCCAGTAAACTCGGACGAGGTGTATCCGTCCGGGCAGGAGATCCAGACATAAAAAGTAGCCTTCGGGGTATTCGCCTTGAGACCTAATTTAGCAAGTCCCTCGAGAATTACATCGCGCCGGCATTGGTAGGTCCGGCACATATCCTCGACACAGGCCTGATCAGCCTCAAGGGCGTGGATGGCAGCCTCCTGAACGGCCTGGAAGGCACCCGAGTCCACATTCGTCTTGATGGACCCCAGGCCCGCTAACACATCGGCGTTACCCACGGCGAAAGCAATACGCCACCCCGTCATGTTGTATGTCTTGGAGAGTGAATGAAATTCAATGCCTACATCCTTGGCCCCCTCGGCATTGAGGAAACTCACCGGCTTGTAGTCGTCAAATGCCATTTCCGAGTAGGCGATGTCACTACAAACAATAATGTCGTGGCTCTTGGCAAACTCAACCACTTCATTATAAAACCCGACATCCGCACAGGCAGAAGTCGGGTTGTTCGGGTAGTTCAAATAAAGAAGCTTGGTCTTTTTCGCCACCTCTGTCGGAATCGCCCCAAGGTCGGGCAAAAAATCTCCCTCCAACGTCAGGGGCATAAAGTGCACCTGACCATCGGCGAAATAAGTTCCGATCTCGTAAACCGGATAGGCCGGATCCGGAATCAGGGCATAGTCGCCGGGATTGATGAAAGCCAAGGAGATATGAGCGATTCCTTCTTTTGAGCCGATAAGAGATAGCACCTCCGAGGCGGCATCGAGCCCCACCCCGAAGCGTTTCTCGTACCAATCAGCGCAAGCCGTTCTAAAGCTGAGCATCCCCTCATAGGAGGGATATTGGTGGTTCGCCGGGCGTCGAGAGGCGACCGAGAGTTCTTCGATAATATGATTGGGAGTGGGCAAATCCGGATCGCCAATGCCTAGGCTAATGATGTCCCAACCATCATTTTGTGCCTCTTGTTTCATCCGGTCGATTTCAGCAAATAGATACGGAGGGAGTCGCTTTAGACGCTCGGCTCGCTCGATTTGAATAGAAGACATGGCTCTCCTCATCCTCAGAAGTAGTTTGTGGCTCTAATTTTAGGGGAAAATGGCAATAAAATCATGAAAATTAGCTCCAAAATGTGTCAAAAATCTACCACGTTGAAAAAAAATCGGCAACCGATAACCTTAGGAAACAAAGAGAAATCCCCAGTTATTGTCTAAAATGGTTGAATATATTCTTATGAGTCATTGGATTTTAAGGTTTTAATCGGATCCAGTTGGTGTTAGTATCGCCTTTGTTTGGGATTGATATGGATATGTATTTGATTTTATAAGGAAAAAATACGGTATTAGGTGGCCAGCCATTCGCCCGTGCCAATTCGAATCTCCCCCGAGGAGTCATTCGAGTTGGATGGCTGGAATATTTCTGATTATGAAAATAAATCAGAACCGCCATTGGAGGAGATTGGGAGGATGAGCAAATGCTGGAACCCGATATCCGCATGCTTGTAGTTGAAGATCAGGGCGAGTTACGACGCGCACTTGTAGCAATACTGAAAAGAATGGGCGCATCCGTTGTCCACAGTGTGAGCAGCGGCGAGGACGCATTAGAAATTCTAGCCAAATCCCCTGTCGATTTCATTTTATGCGAGTACACCCTACCTGAATTAAACGGCATGGCCCTACTCCGTGAGATTCGCACCAATAACGCCTATGCAGAGACACCTTTCATCATGCTCACCAATCAAGGCCAATTCGATGATGAAGAGTATGCCGAGGCCGCCGACTACGACATTGACGGACATCTCATCAAACCCCTTAATCAAAAAGATTTAGAGGACATTGTCGATGAGATTTTGAAAAAACGGGCTGAATTCAAAGAATGCGCAATTCGTTTGGCACGCGCTGCAGCTTTTGTCGATATCGGGGCTGACACCGAGGCTGCAACCGAAATTGCCTCGGCCCAGGAGGCCCAACCCACCTCAACCCGCGTTTGGGTGGAGTCCGGCCAATTATTTGAGGAATTAGGCGACAACGAGAAAGCACATAAAAGCTACGCACGGGCAAGCAAAATAGACAGCTTTTGCGCCAAAGCCTATGAGGGCATGGCGAATATTTTGGGGAAAGAGGGAAAAAGCGAGGAAGCCTTCGAGTTCCTTAAAAAAGCGGTGGACCTAAGTCCCAAGAACAAAGATCGCCAGCTTAAGATGACCAGACATCTCCTCGAATCAGGTGATGAGGACGGTGCAAGAGTCTCCCTCCACAAAGCCCTTGAGCGTGAATCAGATCCTGCGGCCCGGAGCGCCGCAGCAGCCGATTTTCTCATGGAATCGGGCAGAGCAGATCTCGCAGAGGCCGAGTATAGTTTTGCACTTGAGTCGGATCCGGATAATACGCGCTACTACAACAGACTGGGCCTTGCCTTCAGGCGACAGAAAAAATTTCGGGAAGCCATCGAAAACTACAAAAAAGCCCTGACCGTCTCCCCAGATGACACCGTCCTATATTACAATATGGCGGTGGCACTCGCCGAAAGCGGTCAACAGACACAAGCCATTGGCGCCCTTCGACGTGCCCTGGTTCTGAGGCCCAAATTCCCCCAGGCCGAGAATTTTTTGCAGTCCCTACAAGAGAAAACTGAATCTATAGCCGCCAGAAACTAAAAATTACTGAAAAAAAATTCAGATTCACCCCCTAAACACCACAATTTACCCCTCCCGGAGGTGTAAAGCCTTTTGCCGCTTATGTTAAGATTCAGCCGTTCTACTCATCAGATGGCCCTAAAAGTTTTGTCATCTATAACCGTGAGTGCCCGTTATCACCATGACGTCACAAGATAGGAAGGAATAGCTCCGATGACCCACGTCATCGCAGAACCCTGCGTAGGAACAAAAGATACAGCTTGTGTTGAGGTATGCCCCGTTGATTGTATTCAACAGGCAGGCGATGAGTCGAGTGAGATGCTCTACATCGACCCCTCTGATTGCATCGATTGCGCAGCTTGTGTGCCTGCCTGCCCGGTGGATGCCATTTTCGCGGAAGGCGACCTACCCTCCAAATGGGCGAAATACACTCAAATCAACCTTGATTTCTTTGCCTCAGGTGGAGCTGGCGCAGCGGCGCCTGCGGCTGGTGGCTCAAGCCCGGCTGCGGCGAAGAAAAAAGAGCCCGAGCCTGAGCCCCTTCGGCCGCTTGAGCTCAACCCCGAGGAAATATATCAATCGCTCTCCGAGCTAAGGGACGATCTGTCCGAGCAGCGCCAAATGAACGACGCCGACCTCCGGGCCAGAAAATCTCCGGCCATCGTCGGCCTTGTTGCCGCCGCCATTTTAATTTTGGTCTTTGCCATCGGCAATAACATCTCGAAGACCATGAATTTCTCGCTTTACTCAAAACTAGGCTCCCACGCCATAGGGAAGAGCAAACCGAAACTCGGCGGGAGCGAGTATTCGCTCAACAAGAAGGTGGGGGAAAAACAATATAAGGTAATGGTTTCCGACTCAATTTTTGGTGCCAGAACCCTCACCCTCCAGGTAACATCGGCGCCATTTAACGAGAAAATTTACCATGAAGACGAAAAGTACTTTGCCTTCAACCAAAACCAGGACAGTCGCTTTTTCTATGTTTTCATTGACGAGAAGAGCAACGGGTCACTCGATTCGGTTCTCAGGGTTCGAGAACTGTGGTCAAAGGAGAACCAATTCCTTGGTCGCTACCAAAAACCCCTCACACCGACCGATGCGCTAGAGAAGATTTACCATCAAGAAGCGAGCAAACTGGCAAAGCAATTAGGGCTCTGAGCTCTCGCTCGCCAATCCAGATAACGCAAACCCCCTGCCCGGCTGAAGCCAGGCAGGGGGTTTTTATACGTGTGATTGGTGAATCAGATCAAAAATCAACCTTGTCTGCCGCATCAGTTTCGGGAAACGGGCCTTCCTTAATTTCTATTGCCTTGGTCCCCTTCTCCAAAAACTCAATCGAATGCCCCTCGTACATGATGATCAGATCGCCCGGGTCAAGGTTCACATCCGTCAGATGCTCGCCTTCTTTCGTATAGACGTTGATTCTCATCTTACCCGAGCGGCACATCATTATCTGGTGCCGCGTCGTGTTTGTCGGGCGATCAGTCACGAGGTGATAATGTGGCTTAACGACGGCGCCTGGGTTGCGATTAAGCATGATGACCTGGAGCGGATTTTCATCCGCCGTCATATGCGCTTTCGTCTGGCGCTCGGCCTCGGGATCAATATTTCCATATGCCTCGGCCAGATGGGCCTTCTCCTCGTCTGTATCCAGATAAGGGGGAAAAGCAGCGTAGTCATCAAAATCATGGCGAATAACCTGTGCAACCGTTCTGCCATCAGAGGCCTTTATGTATTCAACACCCTTTGTTTGAATCTCCTGGCTCATAACAACTCCTTATACTCATGAAAGAAACCACAAGGGCAATAGCCACTTCTGGCTGATAATCAATGACAAGCAATTCTAATAAAATCAGACCACCGAGTCACCTTCACAAATCGAATTTTTACAACATTGGCAGTGCCATGTCAGAGCGCCGGTAGCGACGAATTGCCGCCTCGGGGCTCGCATTTGCATAACAATAGACACAACCATGCGGGCAGGTGTCATATCCCCCGATATCCCTTGAGGCCGCGCACCCACACTCCTCCCGTGTCGGGCGAATAGATAATTTCCCGCCTGAAGGGGAGATAATGTCTAGAAGCAGGGGGTCTACACAGTGGGCCTTTTCAATACCACCCGCCACCAAATCGTCCTCGCAACAGGCCCTGAGGCTGATACCATGCCGCTCGCTGATTTCAGCCAGCGCCTTTGATAGGTGCAAACGCTCACCGAAAGACGGCTCAAGCGGCCTCAAGGGTCCTGGCAGCGCCGCCATGTTCCGGCGAACCTTCCCATAGATGTCCAAGAAACTGAAGATACAGACCCTCGTCGCGCCCTCTAGCCCGCTGGCAATCCGCTCAAAATTTCTGATGTGATAATCTGCCCCTATCTCCTGGGTAATCACAATGGGGTCATAGCGCCAGCGAACACGCCCTGGCCCAATGTGCCCCGCAAGACGATGAAAAGTCTCAACCGCACTGTTCACCGGGGGATTCGAGCGCTCAAGCGCCTTAGCATATCCATTAATTGTAAAGAGAAAATAAAAGGGAATTTGCGTAGCTTCGATATTTTCGATTTTCTGCATCAACGGGGCCGGATTCCGCGTCCAGAACACAAAGGCCCGAACATCCTCGGGCTCAAGCGATACCCTATGTGTCTTCCCGTTGAACGGATTCCGGTATTCAGCGAAACCCTCATCCAATCTTTTGATGAACCAGGGGGCATGAAAAGCAGGAACATCCGTTCGGCGTGAAACGGATATGACATTCGCCACCACAATCCGCCCCTCCAACCTTAAAAGGAAACGCGGCTAACTATATTCCCAGGACATCTCTCATCTCGTAAACGCCAGGCTTCTGGCCGCTCACCCATCTCGCCGCCCTTATGGCACCAGCAGCAAAATTATCCCGCGTCGTTGCCCGGTGCGTTATTTCAATTCGCTCGCCTTGGCCAAAAAAATAGACCGTATGCTCACCCGCCACATCGCCGCCTCGAAGGGTCTGCATTCCGATGGCCCTCTGTGGTCGCTTCCCTGTCTCCCCTTCTCGATGGAACACCGCATCGCCCGGATAATCTCTCCCCAAGGTCCGCGCTAAAATCTCTCCCATCCGAACGGCCGTGCCCGATGGGGCGTCGATCTTTTGATTATGGTGGGTTTCTAGAACCTCGACATCATATCCATCGCCCAGAAGCCGAGCCGCCTCCTCAATCAACCGAAAAGCCGCGTTGACACCCACACTCATATTGGGAGCATGGACACAAGGGATTTTCTCTCCAATCTGTGCCAACGCCTCGCTTTCGGCAGGGGTGAATCCCGTGGTCCCGATGACGATGCCCATCCCCTTTTCGGCGGCAAGGCTGGCATGAGACAAACTCGCCACCGGTATAGCGAACGAAATAATGACATCTCCTTCGAGGGAGGAATCATCAGAGGTAAAGGGGATTCCCAACGGACCAACCCCTGACGCCTGCCCGGCGTCATCGCCCAGAGCGGTAAACCCTTCCCTCTCAAGGGCACCAGAAAGCGTCATATCCCCGCTGGCTACTATCAAATTGATGATCCGGGCGCCCATCCGCCCGCCGGCCCCAGCCACTACCACACGTGTCGCCACTGAAACTTCCTCTCTCGTGGATGAATTTTAAAAATTAAGTATCCGGATCAACTCAATTAGAATGTACGAGTGTCCAATCCTTATTATGCCTTAATTCACCTCTCATCGACAGTATCTTCACGAAATGGCCCTTCGACGATGCATCCACTTGCCGGGAGACCCGGCTATACCCCTATACTCATCGTGCATTAGATAATTGTTGTTCTTGATGGCTTTAATCCCGCCGAAAAGAGAGCACCGGTGAGCGAGAAAAAAAAGGGCAATCGCTATATGGAAATGCCACCCTCCTCCCCGCCAGATGAGATTGATCTGACAGAGGCCACAAATTCGGCTCTTACCCACTTCAAGGCAGGGGACATGGCGCTTGCTGAGCAGGGTTTTAGACAAATCATCCGTCGCCTGCCTTTGCTGGAAGAGGCAGTATCAACTTCCCTCTCGTCCGATTTGATAATTTTTTATCGTGAGATTTACAACAACCTCGGAGTTTGCCTCCACCTCCAAGACAAAATCGATGAGGCCATCCTCAACTACCGGCTCGCCATCGACATTGACCCGGAACATGCGGACTCTCACAGCAACATGGGTGTCGCCATGCAGCGCCAGGGGAAGATGGGGGACGCCGCCACCACCTATCGACGTGCGCTCGAACTCAACCCCGGCCACCGGGATGCCAACACCAACTTTGGCGCACTATTGATAAAAATGGGACGCCTTGAGGAGGCGGCTCTAGCCTCCCGCCACTGGCTTGAAATAACCCCGAACAATGAAACCGCAATCGCCACATTAGGAAATGCCCTTTACTTGCAGGGACATCTTGAGGAAGCAGGTAAAAGCTTCAGAGACGCCTTGGCGCTAAATCCCCAAAACGTCATGGCCCTTGGAAATCTTGGGGCAATTTACATGAATCAAGGCAAACTGGAGGAGGCGGAGAGTGCCTGCCGCAAGGCTTTAGAGCTAGCCCCCGAGGACACAAATTCGCTTGCTAGCCTAGGCGCTGTTTTACTAAAAAAAGGACACTTCGAGGAATCAGAAGCCCTTTGCCGCCAGGTAATCGAATTCGATGCTGACAACGCAAATTCGTTTAGCAACCTCGGCGCCGGGCTGATGCAACGCAAAATATGGGACGAGGCGGCTCTAAGCTTTCGAGAGGCAATACGACTTGAACCAGGGCACCTGGCAGCTCACTTCGGACTCGCCACAGTTTACTGGGCGATTGGAGATGATAATAGCGATAAAGACATCTTCGAGCGGGCACTGGTCCGCTGGCCTGACAACGCCCCCCTTCGGCTTCTCGTTGGCTCTCGCTATCCCGCCTTCGCCACCATCGAGGATATCGACCGATGCCGACAGGATATCGCAAAATTGATGGCGGAAAATAATGCCCCCGCGCTCGACTTCAACCTCGACGAAACACTTGCCTTTGCTCGGCCACTCTCGTTCTACATGGCTTTTCACGGCAGGGATGACCTGAAATTAAAATCTCAATGGGCAGATCTCTACCAATCGTATTTCAGCAGCAAATTCCCCCAAATCCTCGATTTTTCACCTCAGGCGCTATCGACTCAGCCCAGAGACCTCCCCCGGATAGGCTTTTTCACCACCGCCTCTGGGCCCTTTACTATATGGCTCTCGAAAATCGTCCAAAAAATATCCAAGGAAAAATTTCAAGTCACTATCATTTGCCCCAAGAGCGAGAAAGATTTTTTTGAAAACCAAATAGGCGTGGACGCCAAGATCGATTATTTTTTCATCAATCCAGACTTCGAATCCGCCATCCAGGAAATCCGCTCCGAGGGTTTCGACGCCATTGTCTACCACGAGGTAGGAACCGATCCGACCAACTATTTCCTCCCCTTTTTCCGCCTCGCACCCGTCCAGTGCACCTCGTTCGCCTATGGCTATACAACAGGCCTGCCCTCGATCGACTATTTTCTGTCCAGCGAGTTTATCGAGTCGGACGACAGCGACCGCCATTACAGAGAAAAACTCGTTCGCTTCCAATCTTTGGGCTATCTTTTCGAGCGCCCCCCCTCGTTTGTGGAAATCCACGAGCGCGAACTTTTCGGTTTCTCTGAGGGGGATCATATATACGGCTGCTATCAGAATCTTTTTAAAATTCACCCGGAGCACGATGCCCTAATCGGCGAAATTTTGAGGCGTGATCCCCAAGGCCTTCTCGCCATCATCGACAGCGGAAAACCGAACCAGAATGAGGCACTCATGTCCCGCTTCATGACAACCTTCCCCGATTGTATTGACCGAGTGAAAATGCTTCCCCGGCAGGAGCCCGATCGCTTTTTCAGCCTTCTTCGCCTCTCGAATGTGCTTCTCGACTCGCTCCACCTGGGAGGCGGGACAACAACACTCGATAGCTTGTCCGTTGGCACGCCAATTGTGACATGGCCCGGAGAATTCGCCCGTGGCCGCTTCACTTCGGCCTGCTACCGACTCATGGGGATAGAAAACTGCACAGCCAGGGCATACGCCGAATATGTTGAGATTGCCCTTCGTTTGGCTAATTCGCCCGCCGAACGGGATGCGACAAAGGAGAAAATCCTCGCCGCTAACCACCTGATATTCGAAAATGATAGCGCGGCTTTGGAGTGGGAGGCCTTCTTTGAGAAAACAATTAAAACATACAACTAACGTACTATCATACAGATACGTAATATTTTCAATATATTACATCACGAATATCCTCTATGTATCCCGCTCCGCACAATAAAGGGGGCCCGCAGAGGAGCCCCACCGGGGAACCCCGCAGGGGAACCCGCCTGCGTCCAAACATATGATTGGCCCGAACATGAGATATTAGAATTATGGTGAAAATTTGGTCCGATTAATGATTACCGGCTTGATGCTTTTGGCCATATCGGCACACAGTGGGGGATGAGATTCTGGAGGCCACAATCACGCTGGAGATGGGTATTTTGAAGCCACCTCCCCCTACCGAGGAAGATGCCCTCTGGGTCAAGCGCTGCCAAGCGGGTGACCCGGATGCCTTCGAGCCGCTGGTGATGAAATTCGCCGGGAGAATCGAGCGGCTGATATGGGGAATTCTGGGAGAGAGACGTCTTGAGGCCGAGGACGCCGTGCAGGATGTCTTCATCAAAGCCTACACGGCGCTTCCCAAATTCAGGGGCGATGCAAAATTCTCGACCTGGCTCTACCGGATAGCGGTGAACCATTGCCGAGACATCATTCGGCGCTCCCCGCCCCTTCCCGTTCCGCTGGACGAAAACATGCTGGCGGCAGAGGAGGCAAAAGAGGCAGATGAGGCTGGCAACGAGGAGAAACATGACAAAGCTGAGGCCGCCTCATCCCGGCAGCTTCAAATTCTTCTCGGCGAGCTCAAGGAGAGTCACCGAACCATTATCGTGATGCGGGAGCTAGAGGGAATGAGTTACGATGAAATCGGCAAGGCGCTGGGTATACCTCCCGGCACCGTCCGCTCAAGGCTGAACCGGGCGCGTGCCAAGCTTCTTCGCGCTGCAAATAGCATAAGGAGCGAAAAACCATGAATCGCTGGAAAGTATGGCGCTATTGGATGAATAAAGCGCGGGCATGGGACTCCCTTGAGGCAGGCGATGATAAGGAGATTACCTCGCTCAAGGGCATGTTCAAATCTGCCAAGCGCGATGCGCCCGACATCGGCGTAGAGGTGTGGCGAAATATTCGCCCCCACCTTAAGGCCTTGGGAGAAACGACTCTTGCGCCACCCATATCTCTTTGGAACGCTCTGGCCTCTACGGGGCCCCGTTTTGCCGTAGGGGCTGCCTGCGCCCTGCTCATTATGGCTGGTGCGTTCATGTACCGGGCCGAGGAGGCCCCCAGAATCGAAACAGCCGCTCTGAGCCCGCCCCCCGTTATTGTAGAAACACAGGCGGCGAGCCCGGAGGAATATCCGGTTCAGGCTCTTCAATCCAATAACGGCGAGGAACTTCTTCAGTTCATCGCTTATGGCGGACCATCCCGCTAAGAGCGGCAGACGAGAGGCAAAGACATGTCGATTTGGGAAAATTTGGGCGGAATCCGGGGAAAAGTGGCCATGGTGCTCATCGCCGTATTCGCTGCGGGCGGCGGGACAGGATACTTCGCCGGCAGATGGCATGCCCTCGAGGAGAGCATGGGGCGCGAATCCATCAGACGGGCCAGCTTCAAGCAGCGCCACAAAGGGATGAGATCTCGCTTCATGGGCCGCCTTGAGTCCGATCTGAATCTTCAGGCCGCCCAGGCGGAAAAGATTCGGGTCGCCCTCAGCCAGCAACACGAAAGAATGATGGGGCTTCGCATGGGAATGCGCCCCCAGGTAGAAAAAATCCTCGCGGAAGCGAGAAACGATATTCGCGCCTTTTTGAATGCCGAGCAGCAGCGCAGCTTCGATCAAATCCTCCACGAATTCGACGAACGCAGAAGACGCTGGAAGAGCCGCTTTAAAGAGCGCCCGATGGGCGGCATGCGCCCCGGCGGCCGCTAAAACCCAGGAACTCACAGCAATCCTCAGCAACCCACACGAATCAACAACCACAGGGACCAGTTCATGAAAAATTTTCGAATCATTGCACTCTTACTCGGCGCCATCGCCGCGATTTCCTCCCTCGCCTATGCGGAGCCCTCGAAGTCCCCGTACTCGGGACAAGAGAAGAGAGAGATAAAAGCCCTTTCAAGTGGAGAGGTCGAGGGTCTTCTCAAGGGCAAGGGGCTGGGCTACGCCAAATCCGCCGAGCTAAATCATTATCCCGGCCCGCTCCATGTCATCGAGACTGGAAGTAAGATCGGCCTCACCGGCACACAACTGGCCGACACAAAATCCCTCTATCGGGATATGAAAAACGAGGCGATACCCCTCGGGGAGAAAATTGTCGAAAAAGAAAGGGCGCTTGAGGCTCACTTCCGGAAAGGCTCGATAACGGAGGCATCTCTTCAGCGTACCGTCGGCGAAATCGCCCGCCTCAGGGGCGCTTTGCGCATCGTCCACCTGAAATACCATTTAAAAATGAAAAAACTCCTCTCCCCGCACCAGGTCGTCCTCTATGACCAGGTTAGAGGCTATTCAGGGGACATGGGGAATATGGGAAGCATGGGAACCAACCAACACAACCAGCATATGGGCCGCTAATTCTAAAATCTGGATTGTGCCGCCACCAAAAAAACGGGAACCCGCCCCGTCTAATCAAGCAGAGAAACAAAATTGTCGCTGCCTAATGTAATGGAGGAAGAAAAATGAAGGCGGGAATCAAGAAAATCATGATTGCTTCAGTCGCAGTCGCCGGCATCGCCGTGAGCGGAGCGGTGTACGCCCATGGCGGAGGCGGCGAGGAGCGCGGCAAATCGCATGGACGAGGCTTTGGCCAGAACATGAGCAGCCAGCACATGCGCGGTAATTTCATGGGTGGGCAGCACATGCGTGGCATTAACATGGGCGGCCAGCACATGGGTGGATCCTTCCGCAGAAGCCATGGGCGGGGTGGTCCGAGCCTTAAGCCCTATATCAGCATTGCCCTGCGCTTCAGGGACGAAATCAAGCTGAGCGATGAGCAAGTAACTAAGCTGACCGATCTGAGGGACAAGTTTTACCGCGACATGATCGGAGAGCGCGCCACTATGCGGACGATGCGCTTTGACCTTCGAAAACTGCTCAAGGCCGACAAGGTAGACATCAAAAGTGCGGAAAAGCAGATTAATGCGCTATCGGGCAAACGCGCCGAACTACGCATCAAACGCATCCACGCCATCGAGCAAGGCAAAGCGATCTTGACCGGGGAGCAATACAAGTCTCTACAGACCCTCCTTCGTGAGCGCCATCAGGCCAGGTGGAGCGGCATGGGCCAAGGAATGCAGGGCCAAGGCATGAGACAAGGAATGCAGGGCCAAGGCATGAAACAAGGAATGCCGCAGTCCGGGAAAAGCAAAAAGTTTTAAACCCATAAATTTCGCGCAATCAAAAGCGGCGGGTCTCTCAGGGAGGCTCGCCGTTTTTTTTCAATCAAAGAAAACATACTCAAGCGCGCATGGCATCCTCAGACATCTCACCCTCATAAACCAACCGCGTTTCGCCCTGCATATAAATATCCGCCACCTCGGCGCCACGCCCCGAAAAGAAGATAGTCAAAATTTCATCACTCCTGACGCACACCTCAACAGGCGGCTCAACGAGCCCCCGGGTCGCCGCCAGAATCGCCGTCGCCACGGCACCCGTACCACAGGCCAAGGTTTCATCCTCCACCCCGCGCTCATAGGTTCTCAGTATCAAGGAATTTGGCCCCGTCACCTGGCAAAAATTCGCGTTCGTTCCCGCTGGGGCGAAGGCTTCATGATAACGGATCTGGCGGCCATCATCGACAAGAGCCACCGCCTCGGCGTCCTCTACGAACTCCACCGCATGGGGCACACCCGTATTCAGGCAATCGAGAACAACGCTGCGGCCCTTCAGCGCCACTTCGAGGCCCGCCTTGAAATCAAAGACCTCCGTCATCCGAAGCTTGACCACCGAGCCCTCAATCGAGCCGTCAATGACGCCTGCTATGGTCTCGAACGAAACATCACCTGAGCCGATGCCATGCTGCTTGGCGAAACGAACGGCGCACCTTCCACCGTTGCCGCACATTTCGGCCTCGCTGCCATCGGCGTTAAAAAATCGCCACTTAAAATCGGCACGCTCGCTTGGTTCGATGAACATCACGCCATCGGCTCCGACAGACAAACCCCTTCGGCAAACCCTTCGAACAAAATCGATCATTTTGTCAGCGTCGATGCTTTGGTCCATGTTATCGACAAAAATAAAATCATTGCCGCTGCCGTTCAGTTTGGTGAAACGGATATTCTCTTCCATCTTCAGGTTCACTCCCCTGTGATGAACTTGGGGATGCTCTCCCCTCGAATTAGATCCTCAAAACTCTCGCGCTCGCGAATCACGAAATTTTCATCGCCCCGGACTATCACCTCGGGCGGACGCGGGCGAGAATTGTAATTAGATGCCATTGTAAAGCCGTAGGCACCTGAACTCATGACGGCAAGCAGATCACCGCGCTCAAGCTCGGGCATCTCCCTGTCCTTGGCCAGATAGTCGCCACTCTCGCAGATGGGCCCCACGAGATCGATCGTATGCCTAGGACGGGAATTGACAGATTCATCGGCTGGCAAGATGGCTTGATAAGCCTCATAGAGAGCAGGCCGGATCAAATCGTTCATGCCGGCATCGATGATTACGAATTTCTTCTCTTCATTCTCTTTGCCATAGAGCACTCGGGTGAGCATCAAACCGGCATTGCCGGAGATGAAGCGACCCGGCTCGAACACCAGCGTGCAGCCAAGGTCCTTTAGCTGGGGAAGAATCGCTGCGGCATATTCCGAGGGTGTGGGCGGTGCCTCATCGTTGTAGGTGATTCCAAGACCTCCGCCAACGTTGATGTAGCGGATATCGTGGCCATCCTCCCTCAAGGCACGGACACAACTGGCGACCTTCTCTGATGCCTCTTGAAAAGGCCCGGCCTGGGTTATCTGGCTGCCAATGTGGCAATGAAGACCAATGGCATCGATGTTGGCAAGCTCGGCCGCAGTGCGGTATTGCTCCCTGGCACGGGTGATATCGATACCGAATTTGGCTTTTTTCATCCCGGTGGAGATGTAGGGATGGGTCTTGGGGTCCACATCGGGATTCACGCGAATGGCGATACATGCCTTTTTCCCAACACGGGCGGCGACACGATCGATGTTGCGCAGCTCATCCTCGCTCTCGATGTTGAACATGAGAACGCCCTGCTCAAGCGCATAGGCAATCTCATCGTCCGACTTGCCGACGCCCGCGAACACCACGCGTTCTGAGGGCACACCCGCCTGAACGCCACGGTAGAGCTCGCCGCCCGACACGATATCGAGGCCACCCCCCATCTCGGAGAAAAGACGCAAAATAGCAATGTTCGAGTTGCTTTTCATGGCGAAGCAGATGAGATGCGGCACTTCGGCGAAGGCCTCATCAAACTTGCGAAATTGAGAAACCAGCGCCTCATGACTGTAGACGTAAAGCGGTGTGCCGTACTCCTCAGCCAATTGGGACACAGGAACCCCCTCAGCGTGGAGCGCGCCCCCCTTGTATGCGAAATGACTCATATCCTTGTATTACCCCCAAAATGAAATGAAGCCCTTATTAATAGCCGGTGGATTATATTTATGTTCGGGAAATATATCTATTCCCCGACGGAGGCTAGAGCCGCAGCTTAAAGCCTAAATAGAATAGCCCCAAATCGCATTTTGCAGCCCAAAAAACTTAAAAAGCATTGAACAATCACGCTTTATCAATTTCAACCGAAGTGGTAAATTATCCTTGTTTAACTAGCTTTGCTCCCGCCCAGAGGATTATTTTGGCGATTCGGCAGGTGGTTAATAAATTATTTCCTAAGAAAGGCTCGGAAATCGAGATAGCTCGCAAATCAAATTCTTCAGCTCATAACCACGTGCAAACCCCATCGCCCTAATCTCAAAATCAAGATGTTGCTCGTCTCCATCCCGAGGCTGCGTGACATAGATAATTTTGGAGTTTTGAAAATGCGAGCGCACTTCGAGACAATATCCTCCAGTTCGACCTTTGGTGCATAGAGGCCCATTTTCACCTAGGCTACCCTCACTAAGGTATGGGAGTTTTCATGGCAAAGCAGTCCGACCTAGCTATTAATGGTGGCCCACAAGTAAGGCCGAGTCCTCTGCCCTACAGAAAACTATTTGATGAAGATGTTCTGAAAAAAATCACCGAGGTTTTTGAAAATAGTTGGAAAGAAGGTGTGGATTTTGGATTTCAGAATAAATACGAAAAGATTTACACCGACAACTTCTGTGAATTCATGGGCGAGGGATATGCCGACGCCGTCTGTTCAGGAACTGCCGGAATTTATTTAGCCCTAAAAGCTCTCGACATTGAAAAAGGAAGCGATGTCATAGTTTCTCCCGTTACCGACCCGGGAAGCATCGCTCCGGCCATGCTACTGGGGTTCAATCTTATAATTGCTGATTCAAAACCTGGTAGTTTTTCTATCGGCTCCAAACAGTTCGAGGAGGCGATAACGCCTAACACCCGTGCCGCAATCCTCACACACATCGGGGGGCATCCCATCGATCTTGACCCCATAATGGATATCGCCCGAGAAAAGGGCATAAATATCATTGAGGATTGCTCGCAGGCGCATGGCGCACTTTACAAAGGTAAAATGGTGGGTCGCTTTGGGGACGTTGCCGTGTTTTCAACGATGTTTTCCAAAAATCATGCGACAGGAGGAACCGGTGGGATCGTTTTCACAACTAGTGAGGACCTTTATCGAAAGATTCGCTCTTATGCCGACAGGGGCCTTCCTTCCCATTCTGCAGATTTGGACATTCGAAATCCGGTTGAAATTCTATTCCCTTCGTTGAATCTCAACCTCGATGAGCTTTCGTGTGCTATCGGCATAACGACCCTTTCAAAGCTTCCGGAAACAATCGAAAAAAAATTAGCGATATCGGAAAATATCAACTGCGCCCTAGAGAAGAGTTCTGTCTTTTCTCCTTACCGAGGCGAGGAACAATCCAGACCTTCTGTATATTTCCATACTATTGAGGTCGACTCATCTAAATTAAAAATCCCAAAAATAGAATTTGCAAAAGCTGTTGCCGCCGAAGGGATTTGGATAAACCCAGACTACAAATACGTTGCCTCCGAATGGAAATGGCTTAGCGACAGCATGAACCTGCCCCCGGAGACCCCCAACGCAGTGAACTTCAGAAATACGACTTTCAATATTCTTTTTAATGAAAAATTTACGGACTCAGAGATTCAAGACATTTTAGAGTCTATCCACAAAGTTGAGTCGGTCTACAAAATATGAAATCACCCACCCCCACCAAAAAACCGATATACATATTAGGATGCCAGCGTTCAGGGACATCATTACTTAGACGAATCATAGGTTCTCATTCGAACATTGCAGCCCCGGCCGAATCTGCGTTTTTAGTGCAATTAGCCCGTATGTTTGAAATTAAACGTTCGCTACAGGGGCTTCTGGACATGGGATTTTCCGAGGAAGATGTACTGGCGCAAATGAGAGTCTTCATATGTCATTTTTTTGATGAGTACACGAAATCCAAAGGGAAAAATCGATGGGCAGATAAAACAACCCCTTATCTCGATCATGCAGATACGATTGAACGAATTTTCAATGGAGAGGTGGTGTACGTAGGAATAGTGCGGCATGGCCTTGACGTCGCCAACTCATTGAGCAAAATGGATTGGGGCGTGTTGGCGCCTTATTTTGCAGGAGATATCGACAAGAGAATCGCTGGCATAAAGTTTTGGCGCGATCAAAACCAAAAACTTTTGGATTTCAAATCAAAAGTGGGTGATCGTTTTCATTTAATCCGATACGAAGAGTTAACGGAGAGCCCCTCCCCTGTCCTTCAGGATTTATTTTCTTTTCTCTATGAACCATGGGAATCAGGGGTATTGAATTACAATAATTACGATCATGACCCAGGTTTCGAAAGCGACGAAGTGGCTGAGCACAAAAGTATCGTACCCAACTCCGGCAGATATAAGGCTTGGCCCAAAGGTCTCCAGGAGCAGGCATTTTCTGAGGCTCGGGAAATTTTTGACAGTCTCGACTATCATTTGAACTAGGGTTTTTTTGTATGTTACTCCCAGGTCTTCACAAAGCTTCACGCGAAATAGATTGACACCGAAGAGCCAACAACTCTTCTTCGAGTAATAATCGGATCTAAACTGGAATACAAGATGGCGGACAATTCCGAACCACAAAGAGAAAACCTACCGAAAGAAGACTCCCCCTCCCTGGCGGCAAATATTTCTGCGCTGATGGGAGAAGCGACGCTTCACAAAAAATCAGGCGACAATGCGAAAGCGGGCTCCGCATACCTTCACGTTCTTCAATTTGATCCAGGCCATGCCGAGGCACACTACAATATTGGGCATCTATACATCGCCGAGGAAAACCTTCCCAAGGCGGTGAAGAGCATTCAAAACGCCATTCACTTCAAGCCTGACTATCTTGAAGCACACATGACGCTGGGAGCGCTCCTTCGAGCGGAAGGCAAATTCGAGGAAGCTGACAAATACTTCCGGAGCGCGGTGCAATGTCGGCCCGACCATGCGGCAGCACATTACTTTCTTGGGCTCGGACTAAAAGATCAACAAAAGCCAGATGAGGCCGTAATGAGCTTTCTTGAGGCGACGCGTCTCAATCCATCTTATGCACAAGCGCACTTCAGTCTCGGGGACGCACTAAGAGCATTGGGGAAAATCGATTCGGCGATAGAGAGTTACCGAATTGCAGTGCGCATCCAACCAAATGACATCAGATCTCTTCTACACCTTGGAGCCGCCTTGCTTGAGCAGGAAAATGACAGCGAGGCTATCGAAAAATTCAGAGAAGTCATTCACCTGGATCCAGCCAATCATGATGCCTATTTTGGTCTCGGCGCTATTTATCACGCTCAAAAAAAGCACTCTCAGGCAGAAGAAAATTACCGCCAAGCCATTACATGTAAGACCGATTACATCGAGGCATGGATGCACCTAGCGGCTCTTATGGGCGAGGGAACGAGATACACCGAAGCACAAAAAGCATATCAAGAGATCTTGACCCACAGTCCAGAAAACACACTGGCGAAGCTGGCCTTAGATATTTTTTGCCCCGTATTTTTTAATTCAACTCGTGAGATTGATGAGCACCGGGCAAAAATTGAAAAATCTCTGGATAGATATGACCCGGCCTCGCTTCAAATTGATTTCATGGAGACAGTGAATTTCTTTCCGTTTCCCTCTTTCGAAATGGTGCATCATGGCCGCGACGAACTCCCTTGGAGATCAAAGTACGCGGATTTATTTGCACAGTTTTTTCGACTCGAACACCCAGATTTAATTGGCGACTTCTCTACGGATGAAGGGCAGCCGGACATGAACAAACACATCCATGTCGGCATCGTAACCACACACAAACACGAAGGTCCCTTTTTATTATGGATGAAAGGCCTCGTCGAGAATCTGTCTGCGGAAAAATACGATGTATCCGTCGTGTGCCACAAAAAAAGCTACGAATACTTGTCGAGCAAAATCAACAGAAAAGGCCAATTAGACTACTTCTTCATTAATCACAACTTCAGGGAGGCGGTCAAAAGCATACAAGCCAAGAAATTTGACTTACTAATCTTCCACGAGGTTGGAACAGGACCCATCAACTACTTCCTACCATTTTTTCGCTTGGCTCCCGTCCAGTGCGTCACGATGGGGCATGGCTACACAACGGGGATACCTGAGATGGACTACGTCGTATCGAGCGATTTGGCGGAGCCACCTAATGGTGAGTCGCATTACAGAGAACAACTTGTCCGCCTTAATGTTCCGAGGATCTATTTTCGACGTCCAGAGCTTCCCGCAATATTAAAGAGCCGAGATTTTTTCAGTATGTCGGATTCGGATAACATTTACGCTTGTCCCCAAAGCCTATTTAAGTTCCACCCAGATTTCGACGAGCATTTAGGCCATATTCTGCGAAGAGACACGAAAGGCATTTTGATTCTTCTCGAAGGAACCTCTAAAGAATGGAACGAACTGCTGATGGGGCGATTTCGCAAGACAATTCCCGATGTTGTCGACCGGATTCGCATGCTCCCTCGGATGCCCAAAGAAGATTTTCTCAATTTACTCGCCGTATCGGATGTCAGTCTCGACCCGATATCCGTCGGCGGAGGTACCACGTCATATGAATGCCTTGCCGTTGGAACTCCCCTCGTCACCTTACCGGGAGAATTCCAGCGCGCACGTGTTACGTATGCCTTCTACAAAAAAATGGAAATGATGGACTGCGTAGCTTCAACTCCCGAAGAATATGTAGAACTGGCGCTTCGGCTGGGAACCGACCACACTTACAACAAGAAGATGAGGGATAAAATACTCGCCGCGAACCACGTAATTTTCGAGGACAAGAACTACGTGCGAGAAATGGAAGATTTTATTTTCAGAGCAGTGAAAAAAGCCCGCTCAGGCACCGACTAAGCCACTCGAACGGGCTTTGGATTCTCTCTGAAATATTAAAGTCCCTTGATGATCGCCGTTTTAGGGGGTCTTGGATTACCCTTCACCCCGCAACCTGCGGTAGCAAACAATAACCCCAGCAGCAAAATAACGACAACCTCATGAGATATTCTATTTTTGAAGACCAAGCCGTTTCCTCTCCATGCGAATCTGATTCAGGATACTCCGCCTCGACGATCCACCCTCGCTTGTTCTAGAGGCAAGCGAGCGAGTGAGCTTCGTCGCGTCAAGATCGGCAGCAACGAGCCGCTTGTCGGTTTTTTGCAGGTCAGCGCCCGTGAGACCTGCGAGAGGGACACCTTTCTCGGTCGCCAACCGAACCGCCCGACCTGCCGCCTCATGGGCCTCCCGGAACGGAATTCCCCTGAGGACCATTGCATCGGCCAGATCGGTCGCGGTCATATAACCACCTTCGGCGGCATTGGCCATCCTCCCCTTTTGGGGCCGTATGCTTTCAACAAGCGGCGCCATCACACCCAGCGAGGTCAAAAGCGTATCAGCAGCATCAAAAAGTGGCTCCTTGTCCTCTTGCATGTCCCTGTTATAAGTCAACGGAAGCCCCTTCATCAAAGTCAAAAGAGCCATTAAATCACCATAAACACGACCACTCTTGCCCCGGACAATTTCCGCGACATCAGGATTCTTCTTCTGCGGCATTAGCGAGCTACCTGTGGCAAATGCATCCGGCAATTCAATAAACGAAAATTCTCCGCTGGACCACAGGACGATCTCCTCGCCCAACCGGCTCATATGCATAATCGCAATCGCGGCAGCCGATGAGAATTCGATAGCAAAATCGCGATCACTCACCGCGTCCATGCTGTTCTCAGCGACAGCATTAAACCCGAGTTTACGAGCAACCATTTTTCTGTCGATGGGATGCCCGGTGCCCGCGAGGGCCGCCGAGCCAAGCGGCAGGACATTCACCCGCTTCTTGACGTCATCGAGCCGCTCCCCGTCCCTCCGGAACATCTGGGAGTAAGCAAGTACATGATGGGCAAATGAGACGGGTTGTGCCCTTTGAAGGTGCGTATATCCAGGCATGATGTAATCAACCGTTTGCTCGGCTTGCCCGACCAGCGCCAACCTCATACTCAAAAGGCTCTTCTGGATCTCGTCGATAGCCTCCCGAAGCCAAAGCCGAACGGTGGTCGCCACCTGATCATTTCGACTCCTTGCCGTATGCAACCTCCCGCCGGCAGCACCAATTTTTCTGGTCAACGCCGCCTCAATGTTCATATGCACGTCCTCGAGAGCCGGATCAAATTTAAATTTTCCCGACTCGATATCTTTCAAGATACCTTTCAGTCCGGTGACGATTTTTCGGCTGTCGCCTTTCGAGACAATGCCCTTCGCCCCCAACATCTCGGCATGCGCAATCGAGCCCCGGACATCACACGAGGCGAGACGGCTGTCGAACGAGACGCTCTCGGTGAACGACTCGACCCGAGCATCCGTCCTCTGGGCGAATCTTCCGCCCCAGAGTTTACCAGAGCGGGATTTTGCCAGTTTTTTCTTTTGAATCGATTTCTTGGTCGCCACGCTTGTCACCTACTAGTAAATAATGGATTCGGACAATTCATTAAACCTCGGACCCCAATAAAACCCGATACTTACATGATTAGTCCTATAAAGAGCAAGTACCCTGGAAACAGAGCACAACATTTTCGCCACCAAACGCTTATGGCCATATCGCCTCTCCCATCATGCACCGGAGCATAGACCTGTATCATAAGTGAAACTTGCGAGATTTGGGATAATTTGTAAGTATCTAAACGCCCCAACAAATACTAGCAATAGCCATAGTTTTTTGACGGTGAAAGAATCGAAACCGGCCACCTTTTTGAAACCGGTTATTCATTAAAACTACATCGAATGGAGATTAAAATGGATACTGCACTCTGGATTGTTGTCGGTCTCATCGTTGTCGTTGTCATCGCCTACAACGTAATGCAGGACCCGTTTAAAATTAATCCAAAGTGAGGAATGTTAGGCTGCGGAAAAATGAACCGAGTCGTTTTTAGCAATGGGAAAACTGGAGACCTCTAGCTATTCGCCGGTATTATAGATATTCGGGTCCCTGAAATAATCGACCAAGCGCCCGTCGCTCTCCAGCATCACCTCATCATACGGAATCCCACATTCCTTGATCTCGTGAACGATGTCCTTTGCACGCCATTGCGTGGCAATGACAATCACATCCACGGGCGAACTCTTCAAGTGATCCCGAAAAAGTATCTCCTGGCCCGTACCCGGGACAAATGTTCCCACTTTGTACTTGTCCGAATCAACGACAAGGGGAAAGCGGTCGGCGTCCAATTCGTAACGATTAATAAACGCCGCCGCTTTGCCTGTCCCTCCCCAGATGGCCACCTTCTTCTTGCCTTTGAACAGTTCGTTGAGGCGGGATATGACCGCAGACTTGGTATTTTGAGCCTTCATCGCAAAATCGAGTGATTCGTTAGCCAGCGAAGCCTGACCTTCCCTTGCTCCGATACGAACAAATCCGTAAATAACTTCATCATCATAGCTACGCTCAACGAGTTCGACCTCTCTTGAACATCTTTGCAAGAGCTTAGTGAAAGATTCCGTCGTGAAATTCGAATTGTGCTCGTAGAAAAAATCGCATGTCCGGGCAATGGGAATGGTTTTATCGATACAGGGCACCTCGATGAACAGGCGCGTATCGAGGCCTTCCCAGCTAACGGCGAACGCGAGTGCCTGAAGGAACCCCATCGGATCAATCAGGTGCTCAAGAACATGTCTGCTGATAATTAAATCCGGGCGGCATTCACTCAGATGAATGGCTGGATCAAACAGTTCGTTTCGAGCCTCAATCAGCCCGCCTCCGGTATTAACCGAAGCATTCGGATCGAAGCCGATGTAGCGGCCCTGCGGGTGGGCTTCGGCGAGGGCCCGAAGAAGATGGGCGTCCCCACAGCCGATTTCCACCACGGTGGGATCGAGTGGAAGACGCCGCAATAGAAGTTCCCGCACTCTGCCAAGATGTTCCTTCCAGAAAGTTCCCCGGTTGAACATCAAATTCGGTTTCTCCGAGTAAGGAACCTTCGAGTATTCGAATTCGGGATTATAGACATGGCCGCATTCAACGCACCGGACAAACCGAACGGGCAGACGCTCCATTCCCCTCGCCTCATCCGCGCTGCCGGGCCATGCCAGCGTGGCGAGCGGCTGGAGCCCCCCATCATAAAATGGCACGGCTACATGATGACCACAGGCTGCACATACACATGGACGCAGAATTCGCCGAAGTTCGCGCTCCTCGTTTTCAGCACCACCATCAGGACTAGTCACGTTGAAACCCCTTTTCACTCGATATGGGCCATCATGGGCGGACCGCCTCAACTGCCCGGATAAAAAACCCTTCCAACTCCCGGACAGCGCTATCATCCTCGAACAGCATCGCGTTCTCATTCAGAATCTTATCTTTAACCACTTCACGAAAATCCGCTTCCCGTCCCACTCTTAGAGCAATATCCACATATTCCTCCGGGGAGGAAGCTACACAATCCAACACCTCAATTTTCGAATAGCACCCACTGGTGACCCTGCCCCGCATGAACTCCCCGGGGAGGGTAACTACGGGAGTTCCCATGGCAATGCTCTCATATGCGGAATTTCCAGATCCAAAGGGAAACGGGTCGAGCATCACATCTGACATCGTAATGAGCCGAAGATAGTCGTCCCGGCTCATTTGCGGGACGAATCGAACGCGACCCGCCACATCCGGAATGTTCTCCCTGAAACGGGCCTGCATGCACCGATGCCAGTTCGGATGCTTCCCCTCGATCATCACCACCTGCCCCACGGGGTCCGACCGGAGTATATTAGCCAGAACCTTGTCATAGTCTGGGTGAATTTTAAACAAACTCTGGGAGCATAAATACACATTTTCACTCTCGGAGATGGCAAAATCCGTGCGGCTTCCGGGACGGGCGGGCGCTTTCGGACGGTAGTAGTACGCAGGCAAAGCGTTCAAGCACTCAAGCCTTTCCCGGTAATGCTCTTCCGCGTCCTCGGACTCGACAAGGTGGCTTGAAATAAAGTAATCAATTTGAGAAATCCCGCTTGTGACAGGATACCCCCATGAGGTGCATTGCACGGGCGCAAGCCGAAAAAAAGGAAGAAAGTAATTGAAGGAATCGGTGCCAACCTCAAAATAGAAGAGCAAATCATACCGCCCCGCTCGAATCTCCCGGAGCGCCGATTCGAATTTTTGCGATATGACATGATATCTCATTTTCGAGCCGCCCATCTTCTCAGAGATGATTTTTCGAGACCCTTCCACACATATGACATTAACCTCCAGGCGATCATCGAACATATTTTTCAGAATGCCCTCCATGAAGCTGAGGAATATCCCTTCGTGTCTTTCCGTAACGACGAAACCGATTCGATAAATTTCCTCACCCGATCCTTTAGGCTCGGCGAGATCATCGACCCTGAAAAGATCCGCATATTTTGAGCGAATGGCCAGATCGTTTTTCCCGTGATAGGCCAAATAGAAAGAAGGCTCCGTACCCCAACGGAGAATTTCATCCGGGTTAAGCAGAATAGAGCCCGGCGTACGACGACCAAGCGCCTCATCTATTTCCTCGCGCCGCCGCTCGATTTCATCTGTTCCCTCCATGAGTGCCGGACAATAGACCTCCGAGGCAAGCACAAGCATTTCATTTTCCGGATCAAGCCCTGCAGCGTGGCGTATTGAATCGACCGCCTCCCCGTCCCGGCATAAAGCGCTCAAAGCTCTGCTTTTCCCCAGATGCGCACCGACAACCTCCGGTTGAAGAAGGATTAATCTTTCATACACTGAAAGCGCCCTGTCGCTGTCACCATACTTTAGATACATCCCCGCAAGGTTTAGATTCGCCGTCGTGTTTTCGGGATTAAGGCGAATCGCCTCAAGATAAGAAAACTCGGCCTCCTCGGGGCGGCCTTGCGCAGCAATCGCCGTGGCCCGACCTTCATGGGCATCCGCGTAATCAGGATTAAGCTCAATCGCCCGTCGAAAACCGGCCTCAGCCTCACCAGGCCTTCCGCCTGCCAATAGGACATTTCCAAGAAGGTTATAGATTTCAGCGGAATTGGGACTAATCGCGAGAGCTCGCTCGTAATGCGCGATTGCCTCATCTGGACGGCCTAACTCACCCAGTACAATGCCAATGTTGTTAAGGGCATCTGGATAATCAGGCATCAGTCGCAAGGCTTCAAGGTAGGAGGATTCAGCCTCGGCAAGCCTCCCCTCCTCGCGGAGAAGATTCGCCAAGTTGTTGTGTGCGATAGGGTTCTCTGGCTGCAGAGCGATAGCCTTTTGAAATGCCTCTATCGCCTCATTGAAACTACCTGAGGAATAAAGTGCACTTCCTAAATTCGTATAAAAACTGGGCTGCGAAGGGTTTAGCCTTATTGCCTGATGATAAAATGCTATGGCCTCGGAAAATTGGCCTCGCTGTGAGGCGATGACTCCGAGAAAATGTACGGGATCTGGGCTCTCCGAATTTTCAACAGCTACCTTCCGGCAGGCATCCTCGGCCTCATCAAGGTGACCAGCACGGATGGCTTCTATGACGGGGGCCAGCAAGGAATCATCCATTTTTCGCAAGCACCTCTAATGCGGCCCCAACCCTAACAAGCACGCTTTCCCAATCCTCGATTGCGCCTTGTCTGAACAGGCGCATCGTTGGGTACCAGGGAGAATCGTCCCTACCAAGTAGCCAGCGCCAATCGGGAGCAAGAGGCAAGAGGGTCCAAACGGGCCTCGCCATCGCACCGGCTAGGTGCACGATGGACGTATCCACCGAGATAACCAAGTCAAGTTTATCGACAGCCGCCGCCGTGGCGGCAAAATCTGTCAGCTTCGGGCTTAAATCTTCTATGAATTCATTGAGAGACAGACGAGCGATGTCATCGACCGATGAGCCGACCTGAAGGCTGTAAAACTTGATGCCCTTCAACTTCAGAAGAGAATCGAACTTCTCAAGAGGAATGGAACGGTTCCTATCGTTTAGGTGATTCGGATTACCCGCCCAAGCAAGACCCACCTTTAACCTGTCTTTTTCTAGATGAAGATTACCCGGAATAGCGACCCCAATTGGCGACGATAGATACGGGACATCCGCAGGAATCGAATCGAGATTGGTTCCGAAAATTCGAGGTAGGCTCAGCAAAGACACATGGGTCTCGTATTCAGGAAGCGACTCCCCTTTTCCGATAACAGCATCAAAACCCGATATATCTAAGAGCAACGACTTCTGCGCGGGGTGACATTCCAGAATCACCCGCCCACCTCTCGCTGCCACATCCTTGCCATAGCGCACAAACTGGAGGGTATCGCCTAGCCCTTGCTCGGCGTGTATCAATATCGTTTTGCCCCTCAGAGGAGCGCCGTCCCAAACCTCGGATGAAAATCGAAAATTATCTTCACGCACATCCCTGCGCTCTAATCTCCGAGAATAATTCGCCCAGCCGTTTTCGAAATCGCCCTGAACTAAAAGCGCCAGGGAGTAATTAAAAAACGCTTCGGCATAGTCAGGCGCCGATGCCATGGCACGCTGATAATAGGCCACACCCTCGTTCAGTTTTCCTTGGGATACCATAGCTATCCCAAGATTATTGAGCGCCCTGGAGTGCTCGGGCGCAACGTCAAGAATTTTCAACCAACATTCAATCGCACCGTCGATATCCCCCTGCCTATCGAGTACGGCCCCAAAATTATTTAGCGCCTCGGTATTTTCAGGCGCAAGCTCGTAGGCTCGTCGAAACGAGGCATCCCCTTCATACAAATCACCTTTCTCCTGGAGAGCACTCCCTATAACGTTAAGCGCCTCGACAAATTTCGGCTCCAGTTCAAGAGCCCGGCGGCAGGAAACAATAGCTTCATCCAAACGACCCTGCTCCAACAGGGCATTGCCCAGATTGCAAAGGGCATCGATATAATTGGGAGCAAACTCCAATGCTGAGCGATAACAAGCAATTGCCTCATCTAGCCTCCCAAGCGCCTTAAGAGATATCCCAAGGTTGTTGTGCGCCAGCGGATGATGGGGACTGATATCAATTCCTTGTTGAAAAACCCGAATCGATTCATCGAACCGCTTCAAGCGTTGCAATGCCGTTCCAAGATTGCAACAGGCATCAAGAAACCCAGGGGAGATAGCAAGGGCCTCCTGGTAGCGGTCAACAGCCTCGTCCAAACGCCCTGCCACTAGAAGCGTATTCCCAAGGACATTGTAGGCCTCAGGGTTTTTGGGATTATTTTCGATAGCGAGGAGGCAATACGTTTCCGCCTCCTCGAACTTACCTTGGCTTTGAAGGACTACCCCGAGGTTGCAGGGGGCTGTCCCATGAGCAGGATTAATCTCCAGTGCCCTGCGGAATGAAGAGACAGCCTCATCGAGCACCCCTTGTCGTTGGAGGGCGGCCCCGAGATTGCTGTGCGCATCGGCATAGGTGGAATCAATTACGATAGCCTGTCGGTAGCATTCAATGGCTTCAGGCATTTTATTTTGCAGTTGGAGGGAGATACCCAAATTATTAAACGCATCCAGCAGAATTCGGCTTCCCTCGCCAAGTTCGCCATCCTTCGGCTTAATATTGGCGTGCCCCAAGATGTTCCGATAAATCGACTCAGCTTCTGCGTAGCGTCCCGCCTGAAGCAATTTGAGAGCTTCATCGAGAGCGTCCTGGAGTGTCTCATCATCCGGAGCCTTAGATTTTTTATCCTTATTTTCAACCACCAGAGCTCCCTTGAATCGTGACGAAAAACCCATGCCTATTTAAAACTCTCTCAAAAATTGATTTTACAGGGAATACGGG
>JABJAL010000051.1 GCA_018669005.1 Nitrospinaceae bacterium | reverse complement strand
TCGAATGTCGTACGGGATTTTCTTATCACGGATAAAATGCTTAAGCTGCAACAGGCCTCATCAGCGAGTTCAACTGAGTAGCATCCGGCTCTCAGAGGAGAGCTGGCAACACTGCCCGATTCAAATTTGTTTCTCATCCTCATAGCGGCGCATGAACAATTCCATACACTCTCTTCTTAGTGAACCCTTCGACGCAAAGCATGTGCGGATTCGTGGCGCCGATGAGGCGTCTATTGCCTGGTGGATGTCGAGCCTTGTTCGTGAATTTCATGCGCCCGTTATTTTCGTGGACTCGGAGCCTCGGCGTCTTCGGCAGATAGAATCGAACCTTCATTTTTTTCTCCCTATCGAGGGGGAGGGGTCTTTGCCAATCCACTCCTTCCCGGCGTGGGACGTATATCCCTATGCGCGAATTTCGCCTTCAAGCGAGGTGATGGGTGCCCGGATGGCGGCCCTGGATTTCTTGAGAGCAGGGGGGGCGGGAATTGTCCTGACCTCCCCTGAGGCTTTATGTGGCCGGATACCGCCCCCCGAGCGGCTCCGGGAAAATTCTTTACTTCTTCGAGAAGGCGAGGAATATGACCGGGACGAGCTTCTTGGGAAACTCGAATCCTTGATGTATGTGAGGCGCTCGATCGTTGAATCTCCGGGGGAATATGCCGTACGCGGAGGAATTGTCGATTTTTATTCGCCTCAAGAAAAATCCCCCCTCCGGATCGATCTCAAGGGCGATGAAATCGACTCGATTCGTGAGTTTCACCCACAGACCCAGCGCTCGCTGGGCATCCGCCCCGAGGTCCGCGTTTTTCCGGCGCGAGAACTCGTCTTGACTCCCGAGGATAAAGAGCGGGGCGCGGCGGCGCTCAGGGTGGTGGCCAGCGAGGAGTTTGATCAGGACCGCCGGGTGGAGCGACTTCTTGAACTGCTCGATGCCCAGGGGCATTTTTCGGGGATGGAGGGCCTGGCGCCATTTTTCCTCGATAAGATGGGTACGTTTTTCGATGCCGTGCCGGGGGATGCTTTATGGGTTCTTCATGAGCCTGAAGGGATGGCCGAGTCCGCCGGGCGCTTGTGGGCGGACATTGACGATGAGGCCACGCACGCCGCCGAGCGTGGATTGATTGGATTTGAGCCAGCACGAATGTGGCTCGGATTCGATGAGGTGGAAGAGGCGATATCCCTTTGGCCCCGAATTGAGCTCGATCCTCTGGGGCTGGACGATATCCCCGGTGAGGCGGGTGGTCTAACACTCGCTGCCGAGCGGCTGATGCCTGTGCGCGGGCGAGTTGAGAATTTCGTGACCGAGCTTGAGGGCTGGCTCTCCGGCGGCGCGCGCGTCTCCATAGTTGCCGCAGATAGAACACAGTCGCTGCGCGTGCAATCGCTTTTGCGTGATCGAGGCCTTGGCGTTTCGATTTTACCGCAGGGCGAGAGTCCCCCCGAGGAGGGCGATAAGCTTGTAATTGCCGAGGGGCGATTGAGCGCGAGCGTTCGTCTTCCGGACGAGCAGCGGATCTTTTTCCGGGCCGACGATCTCTTGCAACGCTCCCGAACCAGGGAGAAAAGTCGGGCTGGCAAGATTCCTTCTGGCGAGGGACTCAGCGATATCAAGGTCGATGATTTCATCGTCCACATTGATCACGGTGTCGGGCGGTATCTAGGCGTCAGGGTGCTCGACCATGTCGAGGGGCAAGATGAATTCCTCCACATCGCCTATGCGGGGGGAGATAAGCTCTACGTCCCGATGGACGATATCGACAGGGTGCACATCTATCGTGGGACGGGCCAGGCGCCCGTCCTCGATAAGCTTGGGGGTACGCGCTGGACCAAGGCCAAGGTAGGGGTCAAAAAAGCGCTACAGTCCATCGCTCGAGATTTGGTGCGCCTCTACTCGGAGCGAAGCTCGGTTGAGGGCATCTCCTTTGGCCCGGAGGGCGCTTGGGACGCCGAGGTGGCCTCGGGCTTTGAGTTTGAGGAGACCCGGGATCAGGATCAGGCCATTCGTGATGTTTTAGCCGATATGGAAAAGTCCCGGCCCATGGACCGCCTCGTGTGCGGCGACGTTGGCTATGGGAAGACCGAGGTCGCGCTTCGGGCGGCGGCCCGCGCTGTTTCCTCGGGTAGACAAGTCGCCCTCGTTGTTCCGACAACGCTGCTCGCACATCAACACTGGCAGACATTCGCCGAGAGATTCAAGAACCTCCCCGTGCGAGTGGGGATGCTCTCGCGGTTTCTCAGCCGAAAAGAGCAGGTCGAGGTCGTCGCCGGGGTGACCTCGGGCGATGTGGACATCGTTATCGGAACTCACCGTCTACTTCAAAAAGATGTGGCATTCAAGGACCTTGGTCTTTTGATCGTGGATGAGGAACATCGCTTTGGGGTGGTCCACAAGGAAAAATTCAAGAAGATACGGGTCAATGTTGATGTCCTAACTCTTACGGCGACGCCGATCCCCCGCACCCTTCAGCTTGCCCTCTCGGGGGCACGCGATTTGAGCACCATCGAGACACCGCCTCGCCACCGCCTCGCGCCGAGGACCTACATCTCACGGTTTTCCCCAAAAGTTGTTGCCGAGGCGATTCGACGAGAGATGGACCGGGGGGGGCAGGTCTTCTTTGTCCACAATCGAATTCAGAGTCTTCCCGCTATGGAGAACTTCATCAAGAAAGCTGTGCCCGAGGCGCAGCTTCTTGTTGCTCACGGCCAGATGAAGGTGGGGGCGCTTGAAGAAGTGATGGAGAAATTCGTGTCCCGGAAGGCAGACGTGCTATTGTGTACAGCCATCGTCGAGAGTGGACTCGATATACCCACCGTGAATACCATTCTGATTAGCCGTGCCGACACTTTTGGCATGGCCCAGCTCTACCAGCTCAGGGGGCGCGTTGGCCGCGATCGTTTTCAGTCGCACGCCTACTTGCTTGTGCCGGGCACCGAGGCCCTCACGAGAGAGGCCCGCGAGCGGCTCAAGGCGCTTGAGGAGCTGAGCGAACTTGGCGCAGGCTTTAAGCTGGCGGCGCGGGACCTTGAGATCCGGGGGGCGGGGCATCTTCTGGGCCATCGCCAGTCGGGCCGCATCGCCGCCGTGGGTTTTGATATGTACTGCCGACTGCTTGAGGAGGTCCTGCAGGAGTCGCGGGGCCGCTCCGTCGAGTACAAGGAGCCCGATATTGTCGCGCCCGTGGCGGGCTCTGTGCCCCCGGCGTGGGTCCCCTCCCAGGCAGAACGCCTTGAGATATACCGACGGGTGGCCGCAGCCGCCTCGCCCGAGGAGCTTGGTGAGCTTGAGCAGGAACTATCTGATCGGCTCGGCCCCTTGCCCCCCCGGGCAAAATACCTCTTCGAGCTTGGCGAGCTTCGGGTGCGCCTGCGCCGATGTGGGGTGAAATCCTTCCATATGAAAGGCAAGCAGGTTTTCATTGAAACCTTTCCGGGCGATTATGAACTCTCGGCCGAATTTATGGCCACTGACGGCATGGTGTTCACCGGCACCCACAGCTTCCAGTTCTCGATTAAGGGTAGTTGGGATGATGATTTTGGGCCCTTAATCGAACTGCTCGAAACCTTTGGTTCCTGTGCGGTGGAGGATGAGGACGAGCTTTCGGATAATGGGGGTGAGCAGGATGGTGCCCTGTTGGCGGCATCCCCCGAGGGAGGTAAAGTGGCGAAATGAGATGGGGCGGAAATAAAATAAGGCGCTCTCTTATCGTCGTGGCATCGTCTCTCGCTACGGTGATTTTTCTGGTCGGCTGTGACTCTCGCCCCGCCAGCGAGAACCAAAACGTGGTCGTTACTGTGAATGGCTCGCCGATTACGCGAGAGGATGTCCGGGCGGTGATGTTATCCAAAAGTGGTGCCGGGCGGCTTTCGACAAAAGAGGGCGGAGTTGTCCGGGCGCTGGTCGAGGAACTCGTCGAGCGCCAACTTATCCTCCAGTACGCCCGTCTGGCTGGCAGCTTTATCGAGGAGGCCAGGGTCAAGGCATTGGTCCAAATAATTGCCAGGCAGTATGGTTCCACCGAGGAGCTGGATAGGGTTCTCATCGATGAGGGGATTGATAAAGAGAAATGGATAAAATCCATTCGAGAGACGCTTGAAATGGAGCAGGTGCTTGAAACAGAGATGTCTTCCAAGGTAAAGGTTTTAGAAAATGAAGCGCGACAGTATTATGAGCAAAATAAGGGAGGGTTCCGCCTTGGGAAGCGTTGGCGCGTACGCCAGATCGTCGTTGCCACGGAGGAGGAAGCTAAACGGCTTCGATCTCGCATCACATCCGGTGTGCCTTTTGTCCAAGAGGCGCGCAAATCCTCGATTGGCCTTGAAAGCCATAGAGGCGGGGATATGGGATTGTTCTCCCTGGGACAGCTTCCCAATAATGTTGAGGACGTGGTGCGGATCCTCAAGGAAGGCGAACTCAGCAGGGTGATACAAACATCCTCTGGGTTCCATATTTTTCAGGTGACGGAAAGGCGCTCGGGCGGAGTGCCCCCTTTCGGTGCTGTGCGGAAAAAAATTTACGCCCGGCTTCAGGCCGAAAAGGGTCGCGAGAGTTTGAAAAAACTAATCGCCGGGCTCAGAGGCAAAGCCAAAATTCGGTATTACTGGAGAAATCTCAATGATCGTGCGGCTGGTTAGCTTAATCGTCCTTTTGGCTTTTAATTTGCCTGCAGTGGCTCCTCCGGCAGATGCCAAGTCCATTACTATCGAGAGGATTGTTGCGAAAATTAACGAGGAGATTGTCACCCTTAGCGAGCTTCAAGATTTTATCAAGGGAGAAATGTCGGAACTCAAGAAACGTTTCAAGGGTGAGAACCTCGAAAATCACCGCCGGGAGCTTGAGCTGACAGCCCTCGATTTGCTTGTTGAGCAAAAGCTTGTTTTGCAAAGAGCCAAGGATGCCAACGTCGGCGTGAGCGATAAGGAACTTGAGTCTGCCGTGCAGTCGGTGCTCGACAAAAACGGAATCACCATAGAGAAACTTACGCGCTCTCTCCGCTTTCGGGGAAGTTCTATCGATGCCTTCAAGAAGAAAATGAGCAAGTCGCTTCTTGTCCGAAAAATAGAAGGCCGAGAAGTGAATTTCGGTCTTTCCGTGAATGATGAAGAAATCGTTAGCTACTATAAAGCGAATGCTGATCAGTTTCGCATTGGCGAGGCGAGGCATGTTCGGCAGATTTTCTTGCCGGTCGCCGATAATGCGCCTAAGAGCGAGGACGAGGCGCAGCGAAAAAAAGCAGATGCGGCGCATCAGGCGGCCGTCAATAGTGGCCAGCCATTCGCGGATATCGCCAAAAAATTCTCGGGAGGCCCCGCAGCCGTAAGAAGCGGCGACCTGGGATTTATCAAGAAGGGCGAAATTTTTCCCGAATTCGAGAAAATCGTTTTTTTGCTGCAGGTGGGCAAGATAAGTGATGTGGTTCGCACCCGTGTGGGCTACCATATTATCCTGATTCAAGAGAAACGACCGGGAAAACTCACCCCAATCGATCAGGTATCGGGCAAGATTAGAAACCGCCTGTATGTTGAGAAGAGGGCGAAACGCCGGCGCGAATGGCTAGCCGAACTCAAGCGTGCCGCGTTCCTTGAAATAAATTTCAACCCTCATGCCGTGAAAGCAAAACTGGAAACCGGGGCTATAGAATCTATATTCCGTGATATCCGAGAGCAAATTTCGTTTCGCCTCGTCGCTGTCAAGCTCCTCGGTGCATCGGATTTGCTCGGGCGCGAAAAACTGTTCTGGACCTACGGATCGAGCCGCCGCGATGAGCGCTGGGAGTCTGATGCACTCAAGGTAGATGAAAAGCTCGGGCTAGGACGCGATGAGATAGGTACTCTTGAGAGCATTGAACGCGATTTTATTAATCCCGATCCGGGGACGAATCTCTATATTTACGAGTATAATTATCTCCTGCCGAACTCCTATCTCGGTAAAATTAGTTTTGCCGACCTCATCAAGGCATTTTCTCTTTCTCCCGACAAAAAAAATATCAAAGTGGCAACCGACGAAAACAAGGTGAGGCTTGAGTTCGAGGTCAAGGTGGAGAAAACCCGGAGCATCGTCGCCGATCCCAAGGAATTTAAATAACTGAGCGCTCCTGTGTTGCGACTCGATCTCTTTCTCACCCACAGCCGGTTGGTGAAAAGAAGAGGTTTGGCCCAGGCTCTCATCGAGGCCGGTGGGGTGCGAGTGGGCGGTGTGCCTGCCAAGGCGGGCCGGAAGCTCTCTGAGGGCGATGAAATCGAACTCACCCTTGGCGCCCGGGAACTAAAGGTGCGCGTCATGAGCGTAGAGGGGCGGCGCCAGTCGAAAGCCCAGGCCCAAGAGCTTTATGAGGTGATCGAGGAGCACTGGAGCGAGGCCCCGCCTCCTGCCGAGGAGGGCGAGGGGGCTGATGGTCCCATCGATTTTTTGGCGGGGCGCTAGTTTCTCCCTTGATCGGCGGGAGCAGGACTGGTAGATTCCTGATCGGTCGGGCGAATTGAGTGGCCCGCCGCCCGAAGAAAATTGTAAGGCTTCCAACTTTAATGCTGTCCCGAGAGACGGCCAAGGAGGATGCCGGGATGAGAACCCGACACTGGGCCCAGTGCCCGAGAATTTTATCTGCAAGCGCGCCTCCGTTCCGGATGGGATGGGGGCTTTTTTTCGCTCATCTCGCTTCTCTATCCAGGGGGAGGCGGGTCGATGCGTGAAGAACTAGGCGCCGAGCAGCTTAGCCGGACCCTCAAGCGCCTCTCTCACGAAATTATCGAGCAGTCGGGCGACATGACAATGATCGCCCTCGTCGGGATTCGCACCCGGGGGGTTGGACTGGCCGAGCGTCTGGCCGGGGTCATCGAGGAGCTTGCCGGTTTGCGCCCGCCGGTGGGGGCGCTCGACGTGACCCTTTATCGAGATGACCTGGATCTTGAGGGGGACGCCCGCCGAAAGCTCCAGAGGACGGACCTGCCGTTTTCTTGCGCGGGAAAAGATATTGTCTTGGTGGACGACGTGTTGTTCACAGGCCGGACTGTTCGGGCGGCGCTGGCCGCGCTGGTGAATTTTGGCCGCCCGAGGTGTGTTCAGCTGGCAGTTGCCGTGGACAGAGGGGGGCGCGAGCTTCCTGTCCGGGCAGATTTTATCGGGCGCAACATCGCCACTATGCCGGATGAGGAGGTGCTGGTCCTCCTTGAGGAGAGCGACGGGCGCGACGCCATCGTTGTCCAAGATTCACCCGGATTCGCGAAAAAACACAAACCCAAGGGATTCAAGATGCCGACAGCAGCCCCGGAGGATAAGCCATGATGCCGGAACCATATCGCCGAAAAGATTTACTCTCCATCCGCGATCTCTCGCCGGGCGAGATAATGTTTCTGCTCGACATGACCGACTCGTTTCGCGAGGTGAATGAGCGCGAGATTAAAAAAGTGCCCTCCTTGAGGGGCAAGACCGTCGTAAACCTGTTCTTTGAGCCCTCAACGCGCACGCGCACGAGTTTCGAGATTGCCGGAAAGCGCCTTTCGGCCGATGTCATCAACATCGCCGCCTCGGTGAGTGCCGCAAAAAAAGGAGAAACCCTCCGCGACACGGCGCGCAACATCGAGGCCATGGCCACCGATGTGGTTGTCGTGCGGCATTCGGCCTCAGGGGCGCCAGCTTATCTCGCTGGCGAGCTTAACTGCGGGGTCGTCAACGCAGGGGATGGCTGTCACGAGCACCCCACCCAAGCGCTGCTCGACCTCTACACCATTCGGGAGCACAAAAAAGAATTCGGCGGCCTCCGTGTGTCGATTGTCGGCGACATCGCCCGTAGCCGGGTGGCCCGCTCGAACATCATCGCGCTCTCAAAACTCGGGGCCGAGGTGATGATATGCGGCCCAAGGACGATGCTTCCTGCCGAGGCCGAGAGCCTGGGCGCGCGAGTGACAACGCGAATCGAGGAGGCCATCGAGTGGTCGGATGTGCTCATGACGCTGCGCATCCAGCTTGAGCGCGGGGCAGGCGCCGCCTTCCCGAGCGCGAGGGAGTACGCCGCCACCTACGGTATCAACCGAAAGCGCCTCCAGGGCGCAAAACCCGATTTGCTCATCATGCACCCTGGGCCCATCAACCGGGGCGTCGAGCTATCCCCTGACGTGGCTGACGGGCCGTTTTCAGTAATCCTTGAGCAGGTTGAGTACGGCGTTGCCTGCCGGATGGGGATTCTCTACCTTCTCGCCGGGCAGTACGAGGAGAAAGGCAGCTCCGAGCCGGGCGGACCCGAGGAGGGCGGACCGGCCGAGACCCAGCCCCAGAGCTCGGAGGTGCGCGATGCCGTTGCTCATTAAGGGCGCCCGCGTCATCGATCCGGCTGTAGATCTTGACGATGTTCTAGACATCTTGATTGAAGAGGGTCGCATCGCACGGGTGGCAAATGAAATCTCATCAGATGGGGCTGAAGTTCTCGATGCCTCGGGACTCATCGCCGGCCCCGGCTTTATCGACATGCACGTCCACCTCCGCGAGCCGGGCGAGGAATATAAAGAAGACATCGAGAGCGGGTCGCGCGCGGCGGCGGCGGGGGGCTTTACCGCCATCGCCTGCATGGCGAACACCGACCCGATAAACGATACGAGTTCTATCACCGAGCGCATCATGAAGCGCACGAGGGAGGCCGCTGCCTGCCGGATTCACCCCATCGGCGCGGTCTCCGAGGGGCTTGGTGGCGAGCACATCACCGAGATGGCCGACCAAAAGGCGGCGGGCTGCGTCGCTTTTTCTGACGATGGCCTACCCGTCAAGACGGCCCAGCTCCTGCGCTCGGCGCTTGAATACGCCGGTATGCTCGGGATGCCCATCCTCGATCATGCCGAGGACATGTCGATGTCCCAAGGCCAGGTGATGAACGAGGGGACAATTTCGACGGCGCTGGGCCTGGGTGCGAACCCCACCGCCAGCGAGGACATTTGCGTCTTTCGGGACATCCGCCTCGCAAAACTCACCGGCTCGCCGCTACATATACTCCACATCTCCTCGGCCGGGGCGGTCGAGCTTGTCCGCCAGGCAAAACGCGAGGGCGTGCCCATCACCTGCGAGGCCACCCCCCATCACTTCACCCTGACCGATGAGGCGATAGCGGGCTTTAACTCTACGGCCAAGATGGCCCCGCCGCTCCGCTCGGAGGCTGATCGGCAGGCGCTTCTTGAGGGTTTAAAGGACGGCACCATCGACGCCATCGCCTCGGACCACGCACCCCACTATGAGGCCGAGCTTCAGGTTGAATTCGACGCCGTGCCCTTTGGGATTGTCGGGCTCGAAACGGCGGTGCCGCTAGCCATGGAAATTCTGGTCCACGGAGGCGTGCTGACGCTGCCTGAGATGATAGCGAAATTCACCTCGGGCCCGGCGCAAATCCTTAATCTTCCGGGCGGCACGCTTAAAGAGGGCGCGCCGGGAGACGTAACCCTTCTCGACCCCGAGCGAGTCTACGAAGTTACGCCTGAGCGCTTCGAGAGCCGGGGGCGCAACACCCCCTTCGCCGGACGAAAACTAAGGGGCTGCGCCGCCGCCACCGTAGTCGCAGGAAAAATCGTCATGAACCAGATTGCAGGCGATATGGTTATCAACACGGATGTGGAAATTTCCGCAGGAAAGGTTTAAACGCAAAATGAGTGAAAACGGATTTAGAAATATTCGCCCGGCGGTGCTGGCGCTTGAGGACGGGCGCACTTTTCGGGGCCGCGCCTTTGGCGCTCCCGTGGACGCCGAGGGCGAGCTTGTCTTCAACACCGCGATGACGGGCTATCAGGAAATTGTCACCGATCCCTCCTACCGGGGGCAGATGGTGATCATGACCTACCCCCACATCGGCAACTACGGCACAACGCCCCTGGATGATGAGTCGCGCGGTGCATGGGCCGAGGCCTTTATCGTCAAAGAGCTGTGCCGCGACTACTCGAACCACCGCGCCGGGGGCGATTTGGGCGGCTACCTAAAAGAGCGGGGCACCCCCGGCATTGAGGGAATCGACACCCGCGCCCTGACGCGCCACATCCGGGAGAAGGGGGCGCTTAAAGCTGTTCTCTCCTCGGGTGAGCCCGGCTGGGCTGCGCTTGATGACGGCACGCTCGATGAGGGTGAACTCCGAGAAGGAGTTCTCGATGAGAGCGCCCTCGTTGCCCGCGCCCAGGCGAGCGCGGGGCTCGATGGCAAAGACCTGGTGAAGGACGTCACTTGCGAGGCGGCGCATTCTTTCGGCGAGCGAAAAGGGCGGCCCCTTTGCGTTGCTTATGATCTTGGGGCGAAGCGAAATATTTTTGAGCAGCTAGCAGAGCGCTTTGATCTTGAAATTGTGCCTGCCAGGGAGAGCGCCGAGAGCGTTCTGGCGCGGAACCCCAAGGCCGTATTTCTCTCGAACGGCCCAGGGGATCCCTCGGCGCTCGGCTACATCGTCGAGAATGTCAGGAAACTTCTTGGCCGGGTCCCCGTCACCGGCATATGTCTTGGCCACCAGATCTTAGGCCAAGCCCTTGGCGGGAGCACCTTTAAACTAAAATTTGGCCACCACGGTGCGAACCACCCGGTACAGGATAAGGCCACAAAAAAAGTTGCTATCACTTCTCAAAACCACAGCTTCGCCTTAGAGCCATCATCGCTGCCCTCTGATGTCGCCGTCACCCACGCTTCCCTCAACGATCAGACCTGCGAGGGCCTGCGCTCGGACACCCGCCGGGTGTTTAGTGTTCAGTACCACCCCGAGGCCTGCCCCGGCCCGCACGACGCGCGGGAGCTTTTTGATGAGTTTTATGGGTTTTGTGTGGGGTAGGGGATGCTTATTTCTGATGATTGTCTCGATATTGAAAGAGTTTTCATGGACCCATCAGACTCCCAATCTGATGAAAGAAGACCTGTGCTTTATTTGCTTCGTAGAGACCTGAGGGATCAGTATGGCGAAGAAAATGACCCGGCAGGAACCGTAAAGTTGAAATCTCCTTTGCTAATTTGTTTAGGCATCATGATTGGATTTGAATTGCTCACAAAAATGTACTCTGGCAAGGGTAAATTTAATGAGCCAGGAGAAGGAACGAAAGAAGTAAAAATATTCATGAAGGATATTCTGGATTTGGGAGGACAAGAGGCAAGTGCACTAATTAATTTTCGTCATTCACTTGTGCATTCATATGGCCTCGACATTGGAGAAAATCAAATTCTGACAGTGGATGACGAAATAACTTCTGCCCATAGAGAAATGTCGACCAGCAATCTAGGTAATGGAAAACAAGAAATTTATATAAATATTTGGCATCTAAAAAATTTGTTTGTCCGGGCAATCAGTGAATATAAAACGCGCCTTCTGGCCGATCAGAAATTGGTAATTAACTTTGTGAGTTGCTTGAAGAATCTTGGTGAAATTCAAATTAAAGAGAGCGTAAAAAGTAGACTGTGAGCCTGTCATTCTGAACGAAACGGAGCGAAGTGAAGAATCGGCTGTTGTGAAAATGAAAAGGCAGATTCTTCGCTGGCGCTCAGAATGACAACCAAGGATCAAAGATTTAAAAGAGAGAAGGAAGGAAATTATAACCCCCGCCGCCAAAGGAGATTCGCCAATGTTCTCCACATGGATCAGACGGTTCAGAGTGCTGCCGGTGCCGCTTTTGTACGGGCACGTTACGTCGAAATTTCTGGGCGGGGTGGCATTAGGGTTTTTGATAGCGGGCTACGCGGGAGGCGACTGGACCAGGGCCGGCTGGTGGACCCTCGCGGCCTCGCTGGTGGTTTCGATTCCGAGCACGAAGCGGATTTTGATGGGGTAGGAACATCAAAACCTCCCTCACCCTAACCCTCTCCCGGGGGGAGAGGGGACGAAGGGCAAAGGCTTTGGGATTGATGGGTTGAGGTTGGTAGTGGATTTATTCGAATCTGGATTTGTAGGAAATTATTTTATCCCGGAATGAGTAGCGGAATTGATGAAAGGGATTTTGCTCCCTCTCCCTTCGGGAGAGGGTTGGGGTGAGGGAATGAATGGAATAATCAAATCATTGTTCTTGTTCATGAATTCTGCATAGTTGGGGTGAGTGAATAGCAGCGAAGCTGGAGAGTATTTATGCCCAAGACGCCGCTCGATGAAAAAATGAAGGACCGCTCTCGCGAGCTTAGACGAGAATCGACCGAGGCGGAGCGAAAACTCTGGCGACATTTGAGAGACAGTGGATTAGGTGCGAAATTTCGCCGCCAGCACCCAGTTGGGCCGTTCATCTTAGATTTTTGCTGTCATGAGGCGCGGCTGGCAGTAGAACTGGACGGCGGCGGTCACATAGAGCAGGCCGAATACGATGCAGAAAGAACAAAGGCGCTTGCGGTCGAGGGTATTCGGGTAATTCGTTTTTGGAATGCTGATGTAATGAAAAATATCGAGGGTGTTTTGGATCGGATACGAGATGCCCTTGGCGAGAAGTGAATGAAATATTTTCTCCCTCTCCCTCCGGGAGAGGGTTGGGGTGAGGGAAGATGTTGAAAGACAGGAGAGAGATTGAGCATTTCTAGTGAACATGCGCCCGAGCCGCGCTACGGCTGGGTGATGGTGGCGGTGGCCGGAACTTTTATGATGATGGCGGTGGGTTCGATGTCGGCGCTCTCGGTGTTCATGAAGCCGCTCACCGCCGAGATGGGGTGGTATCGGGGGGAGACCTCTTTTGCCTATTTGTCTGCTGCGCTGATTCTCGGGGCAGGTGGCATTTTAATGGGCCATATGTCGGACCGCTATTCGGCTCGCCCGGTAGTTTTGGCTGGCGCTGTGATTTTAGGGGCCGCCTATCTGCTCTTGGCCCGCCAGGGCTCGCTCACCCAGTTTTATATTTTCTCAACCCTGATGGGCCTGGGGGTGTCATCGTTCCAGGCACCGCTCATTTCGAGCGTTGGCAACTGGTTCACAAAAAATAAGGGTCTTGCCCTCGGCATCGCCTCGGCCTGGGGGGGGCTCGGCAACGGGGTTGTGCCCTTCACTGTTGCCTACCTGATTTCACTCTCGGGCTGGCGCGGGGCGTATAGCGCATTGGGCGTTTTTGCGCTGGTGGTGTTGGTGCCGCTGGCTCTGTTGATTCGGCGAGCGCCTGCGGCTGGAGAACAACCTGAGGCCAGAGGACACTCAGCGGAAAGGGAGAGCCCACCTGCGGCGGTCGCTCAAGAGGAAACTTTTTTGCTCTCGCCTATGGCTGTTAGCGCCTGGCTCGGCTCGGCGGCGATTTTTTGTTGCATTTCTATGGCCACCCCCATGCTCCATCTGGTGGTGTTGGCACAGGACAGAGGGATTGCGCCCCAAAAGGCGGCTGGTATTCTTTTAATCATCGCAGTGGGCAGTTTTTTCGGGCGGATCACCTACGGGAGAATCACCGATTCAATCGGGGGGCTGCGCACTTATATGCTGGCCTCGATATCTCAAACCATTCTGGTGTTCTGGTTTACGCAAATGACCTCGCTGACGGGATTCTACACCCTCGCCCTTGTCTACGGCTTTTTCTATAGCGGCGTGATGATTTGTCTGGTTATTTGTGTGCGGGAGTTTGTTCCCCTTCGCCGGCGGGGTGTTTCGACGGGGACTGTTTTTTTCTGCGGATGGCTTGGTATGGGGATTGGCGGCTGGCAGGGGGGATTTTTTTTCGACCTGACGGGTGCCTACACGGTTTCGTTTGGGGTGGCGGCGCTGGCCGGGGTAATTAACCTATCGATTCTTTATTCATTAAAACGCTACTTTGAACGGCAAGAGTTTCAACTTATAAACGCTGAGGCCCCAGCCTAATAGGTCGTGACCTAACAGGTCGTGGCAGAAGCGGGCGGTATAATTTTTCGACTATGAGTTAAGGGAAGGGTTTTTTCACGAGATGCCAAAAAGATTAGACATTAAGAAAATCATGGTCATCGGGGCGGGCCCCATTGTCATTGGCCAGGCGTGTGAGTTCGACTACTCGGGCACCCAGGCGTGCAAGGCGCTGCAAGAGGAGGGCTACGAGGTTGTTTTGGTCAACTCGAACCCGGCGACGATCATGACCGACCCCGAGGTGGCGGCGGCGACCTATGTCGAGCCGGTGTCGGCTGAGGTGGCCGAGCAGATTATTGAAAAAGAGCGGCCCGATGCGCTGCTTCCCACGATGGGAGGGCAGACGGCGCTCAACGTCGCCGTCGAGTTGGCCGAGGCGGGGGTGCTTGAGCGCTATGGCGTCGAGCTTGTCGGGGCCAAGCTCCCGGCGATTCAACGGGCCGAGGATCGCGAACTGTTTAAAAAGGCGATGGAGGAGATTGGGCTCAATGTCCCCAACAGCCAGACGGTTAACACGATAGAGGAGGGCCGCATCGCGGCGGGGCTCATCGGGTTTCCCATGATATTGCGGCCTGCTTTCACGCTGGGCGGAAGCGGGGGGGCGGTCGCCTGGCGGGCAGAGGAGTTTGAGGGCCTATTGGAGTGGGCGCTCTCCGAGAGCCCGACGCAGCAGGTGCTTTTAGAGGAGAGCGCGCTGGGCTGGAAGGAGTATGAACTCGAAGTCATGCGCGATCTGGCCGACAACGTCTCGATAATCTGCTCGATAGAGAATTTCGACCCGATGGGGGTGCACACGGGCGACTCGATTACCGTGGCGCCGGCGCAGACGCTGTCCGACACCGAGTTTCAGATGATGCGAGATGCGGCGGTGGCGATTATTCGCAAGATAGGGGTCGAGTGCGGGGGCTCGAACATTCAATTTGCCCTTGACCCGAAAGATGGGCGGATGATCGTTATTGAGATGAACCCCAGAGTTTCGAGAAGCTCGGCGCTGGCCTCCAAGGCCACAGGTTTTCCCATTGCGAAGATTGCGGCCAAGCTCGCCATCGGGCTCACCCTGGATGAGATACCCAACGACATCACGAAAAAGACACCGGCATCGTTTGAGCCCGCCATCGATTATGTGGTGACGAAATTCCCGCGCTTCACATTCGAGAAATTCCCCGAGACACCGGCCGTCCTCGACACCCAGATGCGCTCGGTGGGCGAGGTGATGAGCATCGGGCGCACGTTCCGCGAATCGCTCATGAAGGCCCTGCGCTCACTTGAAATTGACCGCTATGGGCTGGCGGATCCAGAGCCCGAAAAATGGGCGGTCATGGATTCGGGGGAAAAAGAGGCGGTCTTGGTGGAGTCTCTCCGAACGCCGGGCCCGGATCGCATATGGCAGGCGGCGCGGGCGATACGAGAGGGCTGGAGCCGGGAGCGTATCCATGCGGACTCGAAGATTGATCCTTGGTTCTTGGCACACCTAGAGGAGCTTGTGGCTCTTGAGGTCGAAACAAAGGCACCCGACCTGCTCAAGAACATGCACCGCATGCGCCTATTGAAGGAAAACGGATTCTCCGACAGAGAAATTGCCGCCGGGCAAGGGGTGAGCGAGGGCGAGGTCCGGGAGGCGCGCTGGCGCATGTCCGTCAGGCCCGTCTACAAACAGGTGGATACCTGCGCCGCAGAGTTCGAGGCGCAAACCCCCTACCTCTATTCTACCTATGAGCAGGAAGACGAGGCCCCGCGCACGGACAAAGAAAAGATCATTATCCTCGGAGGGGGCCCTAACCGCATCGGCCAGGGCATCGAGTTTGACTATTGCTGTGTCCACGGGGTAATGGCGCTATCCACTGCGGGATATGAGTCGATCATGGTGAACTGCAACCCCGAGACGGTGAGCACCGACTACGACACGAGCGACAGGCTCTACTTCGAGCCGCTGACGCTTGAGGACACGCTTGAGATCATCGACCGCGAGCGGCCCAAGGGGGTAATCGTTCAATTCGGCGGGCAGACCCCCCTCAAGCTCGCCCTTGCGCTTGAGGAGGCAGGTGTTCCGATCTTGGGTACCTCGCCCCAGAACATCGACATGACCGAGGACCGGGAGCTATTCAGCCAGCTTATCGACCGCCTGGGGCTCACCCAGCCACCCTCGGGCACGGCGACCAATACGCCCTCGGCTCTCGAAATTGCCGAAAAGGTGGGCTATCCGGTTCTCGTGCGCCCAAGCTATGTGCTTGGCGGTCGGGCGATGCAAATCGTCCATGATGCTGGAGAGCTTGAGACCTACATGAGAGAAGCGGTGCGCGCCTCGGCCGAGCGGCCCGTTTTGATAGACCGATTTCTGGACGGCGCCATCGAGGTGGATGTGGATGCCGTCTCGGATGGCGAGCAGGTGATCATCGCGGGCGTCATGGAACACATCGAGGAGGCTGGGGTGCACAGCGGGGATTCAGCCTGCTCCTTGCCCCCTTATTCACTGTCAGATGATGTGGTCGAAGAATTAAAGCGACAGACGAGGATATTGGCTAAAGCTGTTGATGTTAAAGGACTTGTGAATGTTCAATTTGCCATTTTCGAGGGGGGCGTATTTGTCATCGAAGTAAACCCGCGAGCGAGCCGGACGGTGCCTTTTGTGAGCAAGGTGGTGGGCACACCCTTCGCCAAGGTGGCGGCGAGGGTGATGGCTGGAGAGCGATTGAGCGAGTTGGGTATTGTCGAGAACACTACGCCTCCCCACTTCGGGGTCAAGGAGGCGGTCTTTCCCTTCAAAAAATTCCCGGGTGTTGATGTCCTGTTGGGCCCCGAGATGAAATCAACGGGCGAGGTAATGGGGATGGCGGTAGATTTCCCGACCGCGTTTCTCAAGGCCCAGCAGGGGGCCGGTGCTGTCGTGCCCTCGAGCGGGCGGGCGTTTGTGTCGGTTCGAGATGAGCACAAGGAGGCGGCCCTTGCCATTGCGCGCGATCTCGCCTCGCTGGGCTTCGAGATTGTGGCGACCTCAGGGACCCGAGCGATGCTTGAGGCTAGGGGCGTCTCTGCGACGCACGTTTATAAAGTTACCGAGGGTGAGCGGCCACATATCGTGGATCGTATGGAGGCGGACGAAATCGATTTTGTCCTCAACACCACGTTCGGCAAGCAGTCCCGCCAGGATAGTTTTTCCCTCAGGCGCACATCGTTGCTCCGAAATATTTTCTACTGCACGACTATCCAGGCCGCACAGGCCGCAGTGGGTGCAATTCGCTCCCTGCATGGCGGCAGGGTAGGGGTTCGCTCGCTTCAGGACTACAACTCCGGGGCGGCCCCAACCGGGACAGTCCCAACCGGGATGGCCACAAACGGGGCGGTGCCGCCGACGGGAGCTGATGACGCCCTCGACCGCTAAATTGCGCGCCGCGCTCGCCCTTGCGGCGGTTCTCGTCGCCAAATTTCTGGTCGTAGGGCTGCTGGCAGCAGGATTGCTTTCGACAGGCTTGCTAACTGCGGCGGTCGCCACCGACCCTGCCGGAATCGATGCCCGGCAGGCGTCTGTGGAGCGGCGATCTGGTGTATGGCTCAGCTCCGGGGGTGAGGTTGTTCGTTTGCTAAAGGACGATTTGAAGGGCAGCCGGCATCAGCGTTTCATCATCAGGCTCAAAGGTGGCCAGACCCTGCTCATCAGCCACAACATCGATCTCGCGCCGAGGGTGCCGCTAGCGACGGGAGATGAAGTGGAGGTCAGGGGGCGCTACGAGTGGAACGCCAAGGGTGGGCTTCTGCACTGGACCCACCATGATCCGGAGGGAAAGCGACCGGGCGGCTGGATTCGCTTGGAGGGGAATGTCTACCGCTAGGGTTGAAGATGAGGCCTCTCGCCGAGGGCGATGAGGCGGGGCCTGCCTTCCTCAAGGGCCGACGCATTGTAGTCACCGTAGAGCCGGATACGGCTGAAGCCCGCCTCCTCAAGAAGATTCTTGAGGGCATCGGGCTCATAGAGGCGAACTGAGTAGAAGAACTTGCGCTCGGGTTTTCCGGGGTGGCGCAGTGTTCGGCGAATCTCGTACCGTTCGCCCTCGGGAGTCTGTACAATGCGGCTGGCCTCGGTAATTTCGGCGCCTTTAATATTGAATGTGGCGTCTGGTGGCTGGTTGGCCCGCAGGGTGGCCGGCAGCTTGATGTCGAGATAAAGGCCCCCGCCGGGCCTGATGACGCGGCGGGCCTCGCGGAGCGCGTCAAGATCCTCGGCCGAGCTGTCGAAGTAGCCGAACGAGACGAACATGAAGGTGGCGGCGTCGAAGGCGCCCTCTGCAAAGGGTAGCCGTCGCACATCGCCTCGGACCCAAGTTCCTGTGGGTTGCCTTTGGCGGGCGAGGGCAAGAAGGCTGGGGCTGAAATCAAGGCCCACGGGGTTGTGTCCGCCCTCGCGCCAAGAGAAACTGTGTCGACCGTAGCCGCAGCAAAGATCGAGGATTTTCGAATGTGGGTCCAGATTGAGCAGCAATTCAGCAGAGGTGGCCTGGATCTCGGTCACCGACTCCTCGTAGGTCTGCATGATTGGGTAGTCTTCATCGAAGCCCGTTTCAAACCAGGGCCGCTCATCTGTCATGGGTGTCTCCCGTTTAAAGTGGGGCGCGCCGAGCAGATGTGTTGCCATCGCCACCAAGGGGCATTGTAGATGATTATTCGAATAATTATTTACGCTCTGATTTTTTATGCAATTTTTTATGCCTTAAAAGGCCTTTTTGGCAGCATGTCGAGGCAGATGGAGGGCTCTGGCGCAGGGGATGATGTTGCGGACGATGAAATGCTTATTTGCCCCGAGTGCGGGAGCTATTTTCCGACATCGATAAGTGTGCCAAAGCGCGTAAGGCGTGAGCGGCTTCTTTTTTGTGGTGAGGAGTGTGCCAAAATTTACGGAGACCGTGGCGGGCCTCAAGAGGAAAGTGAATAAGAAATAGTACTATTTGTATTTTTGGGGAGTGTCGAGTAATCTTTTTTATACGTTAAGGCCGACTGCCCGCATCGGCGTCTCGCAGATGGCGCACGATGTCCGGTCGAAGTTAACCAGGAGGCAGGGGAAATATGAAGATTTTTGCCGATAGCGCTAATCTTGAGGATTTGGAAGAGGTGGCCTCTTTCGGGGTTGTCGATGGGGTGACGACGAACCCCTCGCTCATTGCGAAAGAGGGGGCCGACATTCACACCCGGATTCGCCAGATATGTGAAATCATTGACGGGCCCGTGAGCGCCGAGGTCATTGCTACGGCCTGGGAGCCCATGGTTGAGGAAGGGCGCGAGCTTGCCGCGATACATGAGAACGTTGTGGTCAAGGTTCCCATCGGCCCCGAGGGCCTACGCGCCGTCAAAAAGCTCAGCGAGGAGAGTATTCGCACGAACGTTACGCTGATCTTCAGCCCAACCCAGGCGATTCTTGCCGCCAAGGCGGGGGCCTCGTTCGTTAGTCCCTTCGTGGGGCGGCTCGACGATCTTGCCCAGCCGGGAATGGAGATGGTCCGCGACATTGTTCAGGTTTTTCACAACTACGATTTTGCCACCCAGGTGCTCGTGGCGAGCGTTCGTCATCCGATTCATTTTCTTGAGGCGTGCAAGATGGGCGCGGATGTCGCAACTATTCCGCCTCAGCTCATCCCCCAGCTTTTGAAGCATCCGTTGACCGACATTGGGCTGGAGAAATTTATGGCGGATTGGCACAAGGCCTCCCAGCAGGCGTAAGTCGGTTTATAGTGACTGAAAAAAGTCTGATTCAAGAATGTTGATGAAGGAGAGTCGAAATGCCTATGTATGAATTCATTTGCGCCGAATGTGAATCCGAGTTTGAAAAGATCGTGGCCTCGGTGGATGCCGTATCATCCGTCGATTGCCCCAAGTGTGATTCGGGGAAAGTTCACAAGAAACTCTCGCTCTTTGGTGTGGGCGCAAACAAGGGGGCCTACAACCCCAGCTCGTCCTACACTAGCGGATTTGCTGGCGGCGGGGGATGTTGTGGCGGTATGTGCTCGGGCCATTAGTGCTTTCCGGCGGGTGAAATCTGCCCGGTGTTGCCGCCGCTAGATAATACTCCGCCCCAAAGTTAATCGTGTCAAAGAAAGGGTATGTCTATGCCGGCGGGAGCAGAAGAACACGTCAGTATCGGTCAAACAGCTCAGACGCAATTCAACACAGCCGCCGAGGCGATGAACCTCGACGATGAGGTTCGCACCCTTCTTTCTACGCCATTTCGCGAAATTCAGGTCGAAGTACCCATAAGAAAAGACGACGGCACTCTTAGTGTCTATACCGGCTACCGCGTTCAGTTCAACGGCGCACGAGGGCCCTTCAAAGGAGGGCTCCGCTACGCGACCGATGTGGACACGGATGAAGTGCGTGGCCTTGCCGCCCTGATGACCTGGAAAACGGCCCTTGTGGATATCCCCTTTGGAGGCGGAAAGGGCGGCATCAACGTCGATGTTAAGGACCTTAATGTTTATGAGCTTGAGCGTCTTACCCGAAAATTCATATCCCGGATAAGTCGCATCCTCGGACCCTACCGCGACATACCGGCCCCCGATATGTACACGAGTGCACAGACCATGGGCTGGATCTTCGATGAGATCAGCAGCAGGCAAGGCTATAGCCCTGCCTGCGTGACAGGAAAGCCCATCGCGCTGGGCGGCTCCCAGGGCAGAGAGGCGGCCACTGGCCGAGGCGTCGTCATGGTGTTCGAGGAGATAGCGAAACTTGAGGGTTGGGTGCCTGCCGATATGACAGCTGCCGTCCAGGGGTTTGGCAACGTTGGCACCTTTGCGGCAAGGTTTTTGGGTGAGCTCGATGTCCGGGTCCAGGCCATCTCGGATATCACTGGCGCCTACTTCAATGAAAAGGGCCTCGATATCAAGGCCGCGCTCGCCCACAGGTCAGAGGTCGGCTCTCTTGATGGGTTTCCTGGCGGAGAGAAAATTTCGAACGACGAGCTTTTGACCCTCGATGTGGATATGCTCGTGCCGGCGGCGATGGGTGGTGTCATCAACCGGGACAATTCCGATCAGATTAAAGCGCGCATCGTCCTTGAGGCGGCCAACGCGCCTTGCACCTCGATAGGGCAGATTCATCTTGAGGAAAAGGGTGTGTACATTATCCCCGACATTTTGGCGAACGCGGGCGGTGTAACGGTTTCCTACTTTGAGTGGGTGCAAAACATTCAACAATTCAAATGGGACGAGGATCATGTAAACCGCGAGCTCGGAAAAATCATGGCGGCCTCGACCCGAGCTGTGCATGCCTCGGCCAAACAAAGAAATGTTTCACTTCGCACTGCTGCATTCATTATCGCAATTGAGCGCGTGGCTGAGGCCGAAAGTCTTCGAGGCGTTTAGAGCGAACTATTTTTTGATCTTGTGAAGGTGTTTTTTTGGCCGAACTAGACATCGACGCGCGCGGCCTTTCAAAATCATTTGGCGACCTCAAGGCCGTTGACGGCATCACTCTTGAAATCAGCCGGGGGGAGTGCTACGGACTGCTGGGTCCGAATGGCGCGGGCAAAACGACGGCTATCCGCATGATTCACGGCGCCACCCGTCGTGGAGGAGGCGAGCTTCGCGTCCTCGGGTTCGACGGCACCTTTGAGAGCCGCCGGGCGCGTGAGGGGATGGGGATCGTCTCCCAGGAAGACACCCTCGACAGCGAACTCACCGTCTACGACAACATGTGGGTATTCGCCAATTATTTCGGCATCCCGCGCCGTCGCTCCCGGGAGCGAATCGAGGAGCTTCTAGACTTCGTTCAGCTCAGAGAAAAATGGGGCGAGCAGATCAAAACCCTCTCTGGCGGGATGAAGCGCCGGCTGCTCATAGCGCGCGCGCTCATCCACCGGCCCCGGCTTCTCATTCTCGATGAGCCCACGACGGGCCTTGATCCCCAGGCGCGGCATCTCGTCTGGCAGCGCCTCCGCGAGTTGAAGAGCGGGGGGCTGACGATTCTCCTCACCACCCACTACATGGAAGAGGCGGCGCAGCTCTGCGACCGCATCGGGGTCATGGACCAGGGGCATATTCTTGTCGAGGGCTCGCCTGCGGCGCTGGTGAATGAGCGGGTGGGAGAGGAGGTCATTGAACTCAGGGGCGCTGGGCGCGAGCGGGCGGTGAAAGCTCTGGGCGAGATGAGCCTTGATATCGAGAGCGCCGGGGATACTCATTATGTTTATTGCCGGGACGGGGCCGAGGCTGCGCGGCGTCTGCTTGCGGCAGGCGAGGAGGATTTTTTGAGGCGACCGGCCTCGCTTGAGGATCTTTTCCTCCGCCTGACGGGGAGGGACCTGCACGAATGATTGGCCGCGACAATCTTCCTAGCCAAAGGGCGCTCAGGGTTTGGCTGCGCCATCTGATCCAGTACCGCTCGTTTTTTTTGGCCGAGTGGGCGGGAAACTTTGGCGAACATGTGCTTTATCTTCTTGCCTTTGGTTACGGGCTCGGGCGGCTTGTGCCCTCCATAAGCGGGGTGAGCTATGCCCAGTTCATCGGCCCCGGCCTCGTCGTCTCGATTGCGATGTGGACCTCGACGTTTGAGTCGACCTATGGGGCTTATAATCGTATGCGCATCCAAAAAACCTATGAAGCGATGATGTCGTCCCCGCTCTCGCTGGGCGATATCGTCCTGGGGGATCTGCTCTGGTGCGGGACGCGTGCGATCATCGGCGCAACGCTAATGATGATTGTGCTCGGCCTATTCGGGCTCATCGGCTCGCCTTGGGCGCTGGCGGTGCCGCCCGTTATTTTCATCGTAGGGCTTATGTTCGGCTCGCTGGGTCTCATCACGGCGGGCCTGGCGCCGAGTTTTTCGTTTTTTAGTTTCCATTTCTCGCTCATCGTCATGCCGATGTTCTTTTTCGCCGAAACTTTTTTCCCGCTCAAAGGCTTGCCCGTTTGGATGCGCACCTTCTCTCAGATGCTTCCCCTTACCCACGCCGTCAAGATCGTGCGTGGGCTGATCATCTTTGGCGAGGTGGAATCATTCGTCTGGCATTCTTTCGTCCTGGTCGCATGCACGCTGGTTTTCATGATGCTCGCCTTGATTTCGGTAAGCCGCCGGATGGTGGACTGACGCGGTGGGAGTCCTCAAAGCCATCATCAAGCCCGAGGGCGGGTTTCTCTTTCACGAAAGCCTCATCCGCTACCAACACTCCGATGAGGAGTTGGTGAATCGCTATGACGGCGAGGTCTTTCGCCGGGTTATTGAAACAGGTGGTGCGGAAGGTAAAGTCGGTGGGGGTCTTGCGCTTATCGAGGCAAGGGAGGTGGGCGAGGGCGGCGAAGTCGAGATGACGCTTTGCACGCTTGGTAGGATTACAAAGAAAACGGCGACGGCAGGCGAGGCAGCGCTGCGCCACCTGTTTGCCCTTGATCTGGATCTTGAGCCCTTCTATGCCATGGCTCGCCGGGATAGTGTGCTTGCCCCTATTGTCAACGAGTTTCGGGGGCTGCGGCCGGTTCGCTATCTGACACTTCTCGAGGGCCTCGTCACCGCGATTACGACTCAGCAGGTGAATCTCACCTTCGGCGGGCGCACCCGGGCGCGGATGGTGAAGCGCTGGGGCGAGAAACTCACTCTGGGCGGTAAGGTGCACTATGCATTCCCGCATCCCGAGCGGCTGGCCCGGGCGCGACTCGCGACCCTCAGAGGGATGCAGTTCTCGGGTCGAAAGGCCGAGTACGTTATTTGCGTGGCGCAGGCAGCGGCGGAGGGAGGCCTTGAGGGTGATGATTACAGATCGTTGCCGCTTGAGGAGGCCGTTGAGCGGCTCACGCGGCTTCGCGGGGTGGGTCGCTGGACCGCAGAGCAGGCGCTCTACCGCTCGCTTGGGCGCATCGAGGCGCTTGCGGCGGGCGATCTGGGAGTTCAAAAAGTGGTGGCGCGCTACTGCTTTGATCTTGAGCGTGTGGACGAAACACGGGCCAGGGAGGCCACGAAACACTGGGCGCCCTGGGGGGCGCTGGCGAGTGCCTACTTGTTTGCCGCCTGGCGGGCGGGTATACCTTCGGGGGCTAAGGGGCGCTAGCGGGCCGCCCCAGTAATTTTTTCAAAGGGAGTGCCGGGCAGATGGATGCCATAAGAAGCGATTTGGAGAATAGAGAGCTCGCGCTTCTTGCCCCCTATGCGGCCCACAGCGCCGCCTCGCTGGGCCGCGCACACCCCGAACCTGAGCACTCGCTTCGCCCCGCCTTCCAGCGCGACCGCGATCGAATCATCCACACCACCGCCTTTCGGCGCCTGGAATACAAGACACAAGTTTTCGTCAACCACGAGGGCGATCACTACCGCACCCGCCTGACGCACACCATAGAGGTTGGCCAAATTGCGCGCTCGATAGCCCGGGCCCTTTCTCTCAACGAGGAGCTGGCCGAGGCCGTTGCGTTGGCGCACGATCTGGGACACCCGCCGTTTGGCCACGCCGGAGAAAAAGTTCTCGACGATCTCATGGTGGACAGTGGCGGCTTCGAGCATAACCTGCAGGCGCTACGCATCGTCGAGGTTATGGAGAGGCGCTACCCCGGTTTTCCGGGGCTCAACCTTACCTGGGAGACGCGCGAGGGAATCATCAAGCACATGCCGGCCTACACCGGGCCGATGCCCGAGGGGTTGAGCAACGAGATTGCACTCAGCCTTGAGGCCCAGGCTGTCGATGTGGCCGACGAGATCGCCTACAACAATCACGATCTCGATGATGCGATGCGCTCGGAGCTTTTTAGCGAGGAGGATGCAATGGAAGCCTCGCTATGGGCCGAGCACTACGAGGCGGCACGCTCTGCGTATCCCACTGCCGAGGCGGACGCCATACGCCATGAGACCATACGCCGAATCGTCAACGCTCAGGTGAATGATTTGATCGAGTCCGCCAGGGAGCGCATCAAGGCGCTGAGTCTTCGAGATCTTGCCGATGTGCGCTTGCGGGGACACGGCGTGGCGTCCTTTAGCGAGGAGATGTCGAGGCGAAATCTTGAGCTTAAGGCTTTTTTGATGCGCCGCATGTATCGCAACGAGCGTGTCGTGCATCTTGGAGAGGAGGCGCGCAGAACGATCACCGCCCTGTTCGAGGCCTATATCGAAAACCCCGACCTCCTGCCAGAGCACGTTGCGCGCCGAGAGAAAATAGACGGGCGCCCCCGCATGGTGTGCGATTACATTTCAGGGATGACGGATCGTTTCATCGTCGAGCAGCGCGATCGGCTCATTGCGGGGTAGGAGGCTCAGGGTTCTATCGTGACGTTGTAGCCCTCGTTTTTTCGCTGGACGATAAGTTGAACGCGCGGAAACTCTCTTGCGCGCACCACCATTTCCCTGAAAGTTTCGACATTGTTTATTTCCCGTCCGTTCACCTGACGAATGACATCGCCTGTTCGAATGCCTATTGAATCGGATGCCCCGCCGTTCACCACGGAAGTGACTACGACTCCTTTGCGGGTGCGCAGGTTGTAGTGGCGAATGCTTCTCTCGTCAATCGAGGCAGCGCGGATGCCGAGCCAGTTCTGGGCAATGGCGTCTGCCAGCGCAATGGGAATCGAGGAGAGGCGAACTTTTTTCTTGAGGATTTTTCCTTTCCGCCAGATGCGAACCCCTACGTTGGAATCAACCGTATAGCCGGCAAGCTCGTTGAGGTAGTCCTCGCGTGAGGCGATTCGCTTGCCGCCAAATTCAACCAGGATGTCGCCCCGTTGAATACCGGCCCTGGCCGCTGGACTCTTGCCGAGCACCTGGGCGGCGACGGTGCCGCTGCCGGATTTATAGCCGAGCCGGGTTGCGAGGCGGGGGGTGAGGTTTTGGAGCACGATACCCACCCATGCTTTTCTGACTTTTCCGAAATGAATCAGGTCGTTCACGATTCGGCGGGCGCGGTTGATCGGAATGGCAAAGCCTATGCCCTGGGCTTTTGAGAAAATCGCGGTGTTGATGCCGATTAGCTCGCCGAAAATGTTGAGCAGCGGGCCCCCCGAGTTGCCAGGATTGATCGAGGCGTCGGTCTGGATGAAGTCAGAAGGATTGCGCCCCTGGGCCTTTCCCCCTTCGAGGAGCGAGCGGCCCAGGGCACTCACCACTCCGGTTGTAACGGTATGTTGGAGCCCGAAGGGATTGCCGATGGCGATAACCGACTCGCCAATCATTAAATCCTCGGAATTGCCCATTGGTAGGTGGGGCAGGGGCGCGTCGGCCTCGATTTTGATGATGGCCAGATCATTGACTGGGTCCGAGCCGATGGTGCGTGCCGAGTAAATCTTGTCGCCCGCGAGCTGCACCCTGATTTGGGTTGCCTGAGAGATAACATGCTCATTGGTGAGGATATAGCCGTCGGCCCGGATGATAACGCCCGAGCCCAGGCTCTGCTCGCGTCTGCGCCGGATGCCGCCCTGGAAAAAATTTCGGAAGAACTGGTCCGCCAACGGGTTTTGCATCTGGGAAAATGGATTTGACCGGCGGCGCACCTGAAGGGTCGAGATGTTGACGACGGCAGGGGCGGCGCGCTGGAAAGCGACGACGACGGGGGTGCGGCGCCCTTTTCTGTCGCGCCGGGCGAGCGAGGGTGCCGCCAGCGCGGAGGCGGGGATGAAAGCGGCAAGGAGCAAAACCGCCACGCCAAGGCGCCAGGGTTTTTTGTGAGATGTTTGGAAGGCGATTTTCATTAGCGGAACCTGATGGCGGCGTAAAGATTAGAACCTCGGCGGCGGAGGAGTAAAAGCGCCGAATCTTCTCCCTCAAGGCTGCGCAAGATTTTTCTGAATTCAGAAACCGTTTTAACGGTGGTGTGATTAATTTCAACGACCTCATCGCCCGCACGGATGCCGCCGCGCTCTGCTGGTCCTCTGGATTTCACGGCCACGACGATCAGACCGCTTTCCAACTTGAGGGCGAACCGGCTGGCGAGGCGTGGGGTGATTTCTTTGATTTCGAGGCCCAGAATATTGCTGATCTGTGCGCGCGTTTTCTCGGGGCGCTCCGAGCGGCTGCCGATTCGAACGCGTACGGATTGGAGTGCCTCGCCTCGGTAGAATTTCACTTCTGCCTCGGCCCCGGGCCGCGCTCGCGCCACGACGCGGGGAAGGGTCTGCCAGGTGATGACCCGCTTGCCGTCGAATTCGATGACGACGTCCCCGCGCTCAAGGCCCGCCTTGTCGGCCGGGCCGCCCCGGATGACTGTGGCGAGTCTGGCCCCCTCAAGTCTTGCAAGGCCAAGCTTTTTGCCCATCTTCGAGGGCACCGCATTGATCGAAATGCCGAGCCTTCCGCGTATCGGGTAGCCCTTGTGGCGCAAGTCATCAATCACGGGCTTGGCCTGATTGATGGGAACGGCGAAGCCCACACCTTGATTTTTGCTTGCAAGGCCGCGCGTGTAAATTATTGTGTTGATGCCGATCACCTCGCCTCGGCTGTTGGCCAGTGGGCCACCCGAATTGCCCGGGTTAATCGCGGCGTCGGTTTGAATGTAGCTGTCATAGGGGCCCTGGCGAAGATCGCGGCCCTTGGCGCTGATAATGCCGACCGAGGCAGAGTGCGAAAGGCCAAAGGGGCTGCCTACGGCCAATACCCATTCGCCAACCTCGACAGCGTCCGAGTTGCCGAGTTTGGCGGGGGTGAGTTTTGCTTTTGCCGGTATCTTGAGAAGGGCGAGATCGGTTTTCTTGTCCACGCCATTGAGCTTGGCAGTAAACTCCTCGCCGCTGTGAAGCTTGACGCGAATTTCTTCAGCATTTTTAACAATATGCTGATTCGTGAGGATGTAGCCGTCCTTGGATATAATTACGCCGGCCCCGACGCTTGTTTGCGCGCTGGCAGAGGGGGAGCCGAAATCGAAAGACGGCGATTTTCCGCGGTCGAAAATATCCATCAGCCCTTTGGATGAGGACTGGCGGAGGGTCACCCTAATGTGGACGACCGACGGGCGAATGCGCTTTACGGCCTCAATGAACGTTCTGTCCCCAAATACTGCGCCAGGCGCGGCGAGGACGGTAGTGGCCTGTGCAGCGAGGAGGGCGGCGGATAGGGCTAGCGCCAAACGATTAACCATGGATTTCCATTCGCGTGAGGCCCTGATTTTTCTCATATTCGCCGGATGTCCTGTTAAGCCCAAAATTGAAAGGTTTATCGAAAGGAGCTTCATGTGCCACCTTCGATTTAATGCTACCATTGGCGGGTGGTTGGCTCAAATTAATGAGTTGCAAGTAGCGTCGTTTCGGGGGCCGTGCGAGATGGGTTCGGATTCTTGACCCTGCATGGCTCCCTTGCTATAGGGTAGGCGCTAGCGCGGTGGGGTGAAACCGCTCTCCGGCCCATTGAAACGTTTTCCGCCAAAGGATCTGTTGCCATTATAACGAGGAATACGAACCAGCCGTGAATTCTGAGAATATCCGTAATTTTTCTATCATCGCGCATATCGATCACGGCAAATCCACGCTTGCCGACCGGATTTTAGAGATCACCGGTGCACTTTCAGATCGAGAGATGTCCGCCCAGGTGCTCGATTCGATGGATCTTGAACAAGAGCGCGGGATCACCATTAAGGCGGCAAGTGTGCGCCTCAACTACCGCGCAGCCTCGGGCGATGACTTCGTCTTCAACCTTATCGATACACCGGGACACGTCGATTTTCACTATGAAGTGTCCCGGAGCCTCAAGGCCTGCGAGGGCGCCCTTTTGGTGGTGGACGCCACCCAGGGCATCCAGGCCCAGACGCTGGCGAACGCCTATCTGGCGCTTGAGCAGGATCTGGCCATCATTCCCGTCATCAACAAGATCGATCTACCCTCGGCCGATGCCGACCGCGTAATTTCCCAGATTGAAGAAGTGCTTGGCATTGACGGCTCAGAATGCTTGGCCGTGAGCGCCAAAGAGGGAGTAGGTGTGCCGGAGCTCCTTGAGGCTATCGTCGAGCGAATTCCGCCTCCGACTGGCGACCCGGCGGCCCCGCCAAGGGCGCTCATTATCGATTCGTGGTTCGACTCGTTTCAAGGGGCGGTTCCCTTGGTGCGCGTGTTCGAGGGGACCATCAACAAGGGGGATCGCATCCGGTTCATGTCCTCAGGCGCGGAATGCCCGGTACTCAGTATTGGTGTGTTCTTGCCCCATTCCGCAGAGGTAAAAACTCTGGGGCCGGGCGAGGTGGGGATTTTGACGGGTGCCATCCGCGAGGTGACGGATACGAAAGTGGGCGATACGGTGACTTCCCTCACCCAGCCAGCTCTTGAGCCGATACCGGGCTTCAAGGAGCCCCAGGCGATGGTCTACAGCGGTCTCTATGCTTCGGACAGCGGGGATTTTGAGAATCTGCGCGCCGCGCTCGACAAGCTCCAGATGAACGATTCGGCTTTCACCTTCGAGCCCGAGACCTCAGGTGCGTTGGGCTTCGGGTTCCGTTGCGGTTTTCTCGGACTACTCCACATGGACATCATTCGGGAGCGGCTTGAGCGCGAGTATGGCCTAACGCTGATCTTCACCGCGCCCACGGTTGTCTATCGCGTAATTTTGAGCGACGGGAACACGCTCGATATCGAAAGCCCGGCCAAGCTGCCGGATCTTTCCCGTGTTGATCATATCGAGGAGCCTTATATCCTGGGCACGGTGCTCGTCCCCTCTGAGTACATCGGTGCGGTGATGAAGCTTTGCCAGGAGAAGCGGGGCACCCAGCGGACGATGAAGTATCTCGATACCCAGACGGCTGAGTTCATCTACGAGTTGCCGTTTAGCGAAATTCTCTTTGACTTCTATGACAAGCTTAAATCTATTACCCGGGGCTATGCGAGTTTCGACTATGAGCATCTCGAATTTAGGCCCTCGGATGTGGTGAAACTCGACATTTTATTAAACGAGCAGCCCGTGGACGCCTTCTCCTCGATTATTCACAAAGATAAAGCCTACTATCAGGGGCGAGCCCTCACCGACCGGATGAGGCGCCTGATACCTCGCCAAATGTTTGAGGTCATTATACAGGCGGCGATCGGCAACCGGGTCATTGCCCGCGAAACGATCAAGGCATTGCGCAAGGACGTGACGGCCAAGTGCTACGGCGGCGACATTACTCGAAAAAGAAAATTGTTAGAAAAGCAAAAAGAGGGTAAGAAGAGAATGAAAAATATTGGCACCGTCGAGGTACCACAGGAGGCGTTCATGGCCGTCCTCGAAGTGAGTAAGGAGGGCTCATGAGCGATAGCACGGCCGCATCGGACGACCAAACCAATTACAAAAGAAAAGAAAAATCCACGTTCCGCGAATACGCCGAGGCGATTCTCGTTGCGCTTGCCCTTGCGCTGTTCGTGCGCTCCTTCGTTGTTCAGGCCTTTAAAATTCCATCAGGCTCGATGGAGGAGACGCTCCTCGTCGGCGATCACATTTTGGTGAGTAAGTTTTCCTACTGGTTTCGCGATGTGGCGCGCGGGGATGTTGTCGTTTTTCGCTTTCCAAGAGATGAGCGTCGCGATTTCATCAAGCGGGTGATAGGCCTTCCGGGCGATGTGGTGCTGGTTCGGGGAAAACGGGTTTATGTAAACTGCAAGACGCCCGAGCTGATAGGGCGCTGCCAGTCGCTCAAAGAGCCCTATGCCGTATTCAAGAACCCGGACGGGGTGGCGGCTGGGCCTCCGAGTGAAAAATTGCCCTACCGGGTGCCTGCCGGGAGTTACCTCGTTATGGGTGATAACCGCAATAACAGCCAGGACAGCCGCTACTGGGGTTTTTTGAAGTCGGGCGTGCAGCTCGACCACATGCGCCTGCGCTTTTCGGATTATTCCTGGGATATTCCCTTCCCCTGTGGGCTATGGAAAGCCGCTTGCTGGGATTCGAAAATTCGAGGCAACGCGTTTTTGATTTACTGGTCCTGGAATAGTCCGGCGGGCAGTGTTCGCTGGAGCCGCCTCGGTAGCTGGATTAAATAAACGCGGAACGCCCCCCCCCCCGTGTTGGCTTTCCCGAAGTTCTGAATTTACGTTCATCAATCATTAATACTGGGTTTCATGTTTTGAGAGATATTTGAATGAAAATAGTTCTTCCCGACGATTATTCAGAGCTTTTCAGCGGCACGGGCGATTTGGAGCGGCTTAATACGTTGGGCAAGGTGGCGCATCATACCGATAGGCCTGCGAGCGGGGATGAGATGGCCGAGCGACTCGCGGATGCCGAAATTATTTTAACGACCCGGTTTTCTACTGATTTCAAGGGCACTGATCTTCTCGACCGTATGCCCCGTCTCAAGATGATCTCGATCATGGGGACCCGCCCTCGGATGGTGGATATGAAGCGGGCAAATGCAAAAAACGCTGTGGTTTCGATTACCCCGGGCTCAAGCAGCACCTCGGTTGCCGAGCACACGATGATGTTCATCCTTGCGCTCGCAAAGCAGATGCACATTGTGGGGCCCGAGATGCGGGCAGGGGAGTGGAAGCGTCGGACGGGGATTCAGGTTGAGGGCAAGACGCTATCACTCTTGGGATTTGGCTATATCGGCGAGAAAATGGTGAAGATGGCCCAGGGCTTTGGGATGCGGGTGATCGTCTGGTCAAAAAACATGACGCCCGAGCGCGCCGCTACAGCTGGCGCCGAGGCGGCGAGTCTCGATGAGTGCATGGCGGCGGATTTTGTATCGCTGCATCTTCATGTGAACGATGGAACACGGGGTCTTATTTCAAAAGAGCGTCTTGCGCAAATGCGGCCCGGCGCCTTTTTGGTCAACACCTCGCGCGCGGCGCTGGTTGATATGGATGCTTTGCTCGACACCTTGCGCGAGGGGCGCATCGCGGGGGCGGGCCTCGATGTGTTCGAGCCCGAGGAGCCGCTTCCGGCAGATTCTCCTTTCCGCTCGCTCGACAACGCGATAATAAGCGCCCACTCGGCAGCGAACACGCTCGATGCCAGGGCCACGCAGCTGCGCATTTCGGTGGACAATATTGAGGCTTTTTTGAATGGCAAGCCCACGAATATTGTCACCGAGGACGCTTAATCAAAAGATTTTCGATTCAGACTTAGTGTTTTACCGAAACTAGCGTGCCCCAAAATGTGAATAAGCCATTTCCTCGTTCGTGATGAATTCTAAGAGTGCGGACTTGCCTTCCTTGTTCGCCTCTTGCGCGCGCCCGAAGGCGGCCCCCACATCATTGGGGTCCTCAATTCGCTCGCTCCACCCGCCTAGCGAGCGGGCGATGTCGGCGTAGTCGCCCCCGACGTCACGCGTGCGAAATTTCGTGTGTGAGTCCACCATGTGATTTGTTTCGACCGCCATGGTCGAGTTCTTGAGCACCACGGTGCAGATGGGAAGCCCCGCTCTTACGGAAGTTTCAAAGTCGAGCCCCGTCATGCCGAAGGCGGCGTCTCCCATAAAATTAACGCAAAACTTCTCGGGGGCAGCGAGCTTGGCCCCCATAGCGAGGCCGAGCCCGGTGCCTAGCTGGTGGGATTTTCCCCAGCCGAGGTAGGTTCGCGGCCCGTCCGTCTGATAGAAGGGCATGACCTCGTAGCGCGGGTTGCCCGAGTCGTGGGTGACGACGGTTTGGGCCGGATCTGCCGCCTTGGTCAACTCCCACACAACGCGGTAGGGGTTAATTGGCGCCTCGGGAGAGTTGAGTTTTGGGGCCCACTCGTCGAGCCAATCCTTTTTTCGGCTAGCAATCTCCGCCTCGACGGCCTCGCGCCCGGGTCGCCCGCCATCCCCGACAATATCCCGACAACACTCGATGAACTGGCCGAGGACAAGCTTGGCATCGCCCAGGATCGCATGGTCTGCGTTGTAGGATTTGTTCAGGTCTCGCGTGTCGTTTGTCGCGTGGATAATTGTCATGCCTTTGGGGATTGGTGTCATTAGCCCATGGTTGGTCAGGCTTGTTCCCACTGCGAAAACAAGGTCGGCGTCTTTGATAAAATAATGGGCAGGTCCCGTCATGACGTTCGAGCCGATTCCCAGCGCGAGGGGGTGGCGTTTTTCGGATATGGCGCTCTTTCCCTCCATCGTGGTCATCACCGGGACGCCAATGAGCTCGGCGAGCTGCGCTAACTCATCCCAACCCTCGGCGTAAAGAACCCCTGCGCCCGCAAAGATAATTGGTCTCTTTGCTTCAAGTAGCGCCCGGCAGGCCGTCTCAACATCCGCCGGGTCGGCCTGGGAGCGCACGGCGCGCACCGGGGCATATTCGTCCAGCATGGAATCATCAACCTCTTGAACCGCGATGTCCTGCGGAATCTCGACCAGCACCGGGCCGGGCCTTCCGTTTCGAAGGGCCGAGAAGGCGCGTCGCATGGTGGCCAGGGCCCGCTCGGGGGTGGTGATTTGCTCGGCCATCTTGGTGACGGACTCATATGTGCGAACCGAGTTAAAGAGCGGGAACACGCGGTCGCGGTTCATGGGGTGGCCCATGGGCATGAAGAGGATCGGGCTTGAGTCCGAGTAGGCGGTCGAGATGCCCGGAAAAGCGTTCTCGGCGCCGGGGCCGTGCTGCATGGCGAAGACCGAGGGTGATCGCCCGTTCGTGACGCGGGCATAGCCATCGGCGATGCCGACACCAACGCGCTCCTGGCGGCAGATGACGGGCCGGATGCCCAGCTTCGCCGAGGCTTCAATCAGCGGGGTCGAGGGGTAGCAGTTCAGGTATTCAACGCCCTCGCGCTTCAGGATATTGGCGATGAGATCGACAACGCGCATATGATGTTCTCCTAGGAAAACGAGTAAAAAAATTGGGTTGTGGTTTTTATGTGTAATCCTTTTTTTCTTATTTGCATCAAAACTAGAACGGTTTGCAGAGTGCGCGCATCAGAGCATCCGCTTTACCCTCGTCGCCCTCGATGCGGAGCTTGCCCGCCTGCTTTTTCTCCGCATAATCGGCCCGGCCCGTCGTCAGGAGGACGATGTCGCTTGCCGATGAATATATGCGGGCATCGTACTTGCTCTCATCGGGCGACATGGGCGCGGCCTTGCCGCCCTCACACTGCATCGCCCAGGCGCGGGCAGGGCGCTCGGTCTCAAAGCGGAATGTGCCCGAAAGCGCAGGATCGGGCTTGTTGTTAAAGAAAAAGGGCAGCCTGAAGTCGAGAATATCCACCGACATCCCAAGAGCGTCGGGGTGAAGTTCCTGGTCAGTATCGTTTCTGATGTCCCAGTCGTGAAGCACAAGCTCATAGAGCCGCTGGCCGGGGTAGGAGTGTACCGGGCAGAGACACATCCAGTGCCAGGCTTTATTGTTCATGTCCTCTGTGCGAATCGCATCGAATTGTTTTTGAAGCGCCCAGATGGCCTCCTCAAAAGCGTCCACGCGCTCGCTGCCGGGAAGGGCGGCAAGCTCGGCCCCAACCTTATCGCGGTGGGCCCAGAATGATTTTTGATCCGCCGCGCCAAAGGGCATTTCTATGAGCCCCGCGCGCCCGGCCGGAATAACGTGGGCATAGAATCGTGCGCCCAGCGTCATATGGGCCACCACATCTGCCGCCGACCAGCCGGTGCACCAGGTGGGGGCCCGCCACTTGTCCTCTGAGAGGGCACGAAGAATTGCGATGAAGCGATGGTTTTCGCGCTCGACCCAGGGAATTGCCGGGATCATCTCTGGGGTGGAAGCCACTGTTCATTCTCCATATATATATATATGAGTTGATGTGTCTTTATAAGATTTCAGACCCGATAGCGCCAGTGGTTGCTCTGAATTTGATGACTCTGGGTCTATCCCCCATAATCCTAGTCCCATGAACCCAGTCAATTTTGATGATCAGCACGCCGAGGCTCAGCCCGCTCTTTACCGCAGGTGGAAATGGCGGGTGCTGCTCTCGTTCTGCGCGTTCTACTCGCTGAGCTATCTGGGGCGCTTTAATTTTAGCCTCATCCAGACCGCCATCATCGAGGATTTGGGGATTACCCGCGCCGATACGGGGTGGATCAATTCGTGGATGTTCTGGGGCTTTGCCTTTGGCGGGATTTTCCATGGGCGCATCGCCGAGCGAATCGGCTATCGGATTGTGATTCTCTACGGGGCCATCGGAATCGGTGTATTCAATTTTCTTGCGAGCCACTCAGGTTCGGTGAATGAGCTGCTCCTCGCCTGGGCGCTGGCCATTGACCTGGTGGGTCGTCAACTGGCGGGCACCGGAACCGGCTTGCTGAGCGTTCACGGCTACATTTACGGGGCGATGCAGGCCTGGCTCTTCGGGCTTCTCTCGATGGTAGATGGCGGCTGGGTCCTTATCTTCGGCGCCATGGCGCTTGCGCGTTTCCTCAGCGTTGCGGCAATCTCGCGGGTGAGGGCGTGAAGTTGTAATGAATTAAAAATCATTCACTTAGATTCGTAAATTCATCTAATTTCTCTGATCCTTCATCGGCATCAACCCACGCGATCCACCCGCCCTAACCGATGAATGATTGAAATCTCATATCAAATCAATCGGAATCGTCATCAAGGTTTCCGCCCCATCCGGCGTGACGAGTATATCGTCCTCGAAGCGGATGGTGTATTTCTCGTGCCGCGCGCCGGGCTGAATCGAGACCACCATCCCGGCCTCGAGAACGGTGTCGGGGTGGTGATTGTCGGGCGGATCGTGGAACGGGCCCAGGCCAAGCCCATGGAACGAAAACCGCCAATGCGGGAAAGTGTGACAGTTGCTCCCGTATCCCATGGCCTCCATTTCATCGATGGCGAACTGGGCAACGTCGCGGTGTATCACCCCGGGCTTGATGAAATCCATCATCATCGCGTGCACTTTGTACAGATCCGAGGCGATCTTCTTCTGCTCGTCCGTGGCCTCGCCCACCGGCCATGTCCTGGTGATGTCGGAGCTGTAGCCTTTGTAAATCGCGCCCAGATCCACCATGACGAGTTCGTTTTCCCCGATTTTTTTCCACTCCGCCGCGAACGCGCGGTAGTTGGCGGTTCGGATTCCCGACTGGCACATGGTCTCGACCTCACGGACCGCGCCCTGGCGCCGCATCTCTATCTCGATCTCCCGTTGCACATCCATTTCGGGAACGCCCGGCTTGGCCATATCCATGGCCACCCGCATCGCCGACTCGGCGATTTTGACCGCCTTGCGGATAAGCTCAACCTCCTCGGGCTCCTTGATGGAGCGTGTAATGTTGAATACATCGGAGGCGTGGTGAAAGCGCGCCTTGGGAAGCGCTTTCTCGAGTTTTCGGAAGGTGCTGATCGTGCAGATTTCGTCTTCGAGCCCGATGTTTCCACTTGCCACTTTTTTCTCGGCGAGGACTTCGGCCAGATATTCCATGGCGCCGAGATTCGATTCCTTGTCGAACGCCCGCACATCCTCGAGCCAGCTTCCCTCGAGAATGGCGTTGTAAACGAGAAATCCGCAAAGAAAGATGGGCGGCTCCGCCGGGTCCCGGAAGATGATCAGGGGCGATTCGGTCGAGGAGTCCAGGCTGAGCGGATACCACGGAAGATGGTGATAAAACCCGGATACATAATATTGGTTGGGCCAAAGGTGGACCAGCATGCAATCGAGATCCCGCTTGTCCATCTCCTTGCGAAGCCTCTCCACGCGGGATTCATAGTCGAATTTTGTTCCAAAGATATTCATCTGGCGGCCCCCCTTTTGAATTGAATGATAAAAAGACCGATATTTTGATGCGTATAATCGATATTCGGAATCATTGTTCCATTATGGGCTTATTGATTGGATGTTGCTCGCCTCATCAGCGTTGCGGTAATCTCGCGGGTGAGAGCGTAGATTTTAATCCAAATAAAAACAATTATTTACAAAAACTACTTCAACTAAAACTTGCATATAAAATTCTTCGGACATTCCCCGAAAAACCTAGCTCATTGATTCTATTTCGAGTCCGTTTTCCTTGAGCCTGGTCTTGAGCAGTTCGTAGTTCGAGGGGTCCATCTCAAGGGTGCCCCGGTTGATCTCGCTCGCAAGCTCTCGCAAGACGTCGTTGTAGGGGGTGGGAACTCCCGCCTCCTGGCCTTTGCGCGAGACGAGGCCGTTGATGAATTCGATCTCGTTTTTGCGGCCCTTGAGGTGGTCGTGGATGGGGGCGGTGCGGGCCCGGGGGCCGGTGTGGCCCGTCATTGTCGTTAGTGCGTTGAGGAGCATCTTGGCCTCATCGCCTGAAAAATCGTCCTCTTTGAGGCCAAAAACGGGCTCGACGTTGAGGCCGATTGCCGTGCCCACGGCTACGGTTTCCTTGCCGATCTCCACTGCGAGATCGAAAATACCGGGTAGCTTCATCGCCTCGCGGTTCAGGAGGCCCAATAGGCCCCAGGGGCCCATGACCATCGAGTTCACAATCAATTTGGTCCACTTTGTGCCGAGGATGTTGGTGGATATCTCGACTGTGGCGACGTTGCTCAGGATTTTTTGAATTTCCTCAACGCGCGGGGTGATCGAGCCGTCGAGTTCGCCGACGGCAAACCAGGTGCCGCCACGCGGGGTGTTTCGCTGGACGAAGCCGGGGGTGAAAAGCTCGCCCGAGAGCTCGATGCAGCAGCCAACGACCCGCTCGCGGCCAATGATGTCGCAGGTAATCTCCATCTCGTTCATGCTGTTCTGGAGGCCCACGAGCACACCATCGTCTTTAAGGTAGGGTGCCATGAGCTCGGCCATCCATTTGGTGTCGAAGGATTTCACCGCCAGAAAGATGAGGTCAAACTCGAGCTTGGCCGAGGCCAGCTCGCACACGTGAAGCGCTTTTACGGGTATTTTGAGGTCCAAATCAGTCATTTGGATGTGGAGGCCATTTTCCTTCATGGCCTCGACGTGGGCCGGCCACTGATCGACGATGGTGACGTCATAGCCAGCATCGGTGAGGTCGGCGGCGGCGCTGCTTCCAATGGCTCCGGTTCCGAATACGGCGATCTTCTCAAACATGGCTCTATCTCCCAAGAGTTTTTTTGAAAATCATCATGGCTTTAAAATTTTAGGTACGTTCATTCTACGCGATTTCGGAGGCGGCATAAACTCTCTGTGCCCTATGGACGCGGCCTGCTCAACTTGATTGCCAGACGAAAAACTTGAAATACTTTAGGTGCGAATCGGGCCGGGTACAAGAACCTGAATTATCGGGTTGTAAATATTACCTGGTAAGGGTTTTCGGGCTTATGGTGATATTGGTAGCGGGTTCGGGGGTCAATTCCAAGCACCGAAAATCCTCTCATTCAGAATAGACCGCTTTATTAGTAATTCGCCATGCACAGGCATTGGGATGCCTAAATCCGTCCGGATTCGGTAATGCGTGAGTCAAGAAGGCATGGATCCGCTCGCAACTTGAATTGTGTAACAAAGCCATTCGCCATGCACAGCCTCTTTGGATGCCCTTTTTTACTCTCACCACATCCTTACTTTATCATTTGAATTATGGGATGCGTATGTCCTATATTATTGGAAGGCCCTTTTATTTTATCCGATTAATCTCAGCCGGAGGCCGTTAATGATATTCTGTTCCGAAGGTTCTCCTCCTCACCCCAACAGGTTTCGTACCCTACGCCTAACATTTGCCGGCCTTTTGCTTGTGCTTTTGCCGCTTGCCGGCTGTGCAGAGACATCATCCACTTTGGCGCCCCCTAATAATGGGCAGGTGAGAAAAGCCAACCAGAAGGCACTTAAAGAAGCCCAGAAAGCGCGCAAGGAAGCTCAAGAGCAAGCTAATCGAAAGAGATGGGAAGATTACAGGAAGGGAGTGTCAAAATCGCTCAGAGAGGGCCGAGTCGCCGAGAAGAGAGGGAAACACCGGGAAGCCATTCGCCATTATCACAGGGCCGTTCAGATGAAATCGCCCGAAGGCAAAGTCCTTATCGGTGGATTTTTAAAAGGAAAACAGAAGCCCCTTTTGGTTGGAATCAACTGGATAAAGTGGGACGGCGCGTTTCATGTCGGCTGGGTTTGGAACGACTCCCCTGCCGAGGTAGCAGGGATACTACCGGGCGATGAAATAATTGCCGTGAATGGGGTGTCCGCCTTGAAGCTCAAATCGAAAGGACTCTCGGAGAATGTTAGCGGGCAAGATGGCTCTTCATTAACCCTGACTGCTCGGGGCCCCGGTGTCGCGCAAAGGCCCCGCGATTTGAAAGTTGTCCGAAAATTGTTTCCTCGCTCCATGATAACCAATAACATTAGACAAAGAATCATTCGCCTTACGCGCAAAATCAATCCTTCCCCTGCAGTTCCTGAAGCGGCTCGTCGTCATTCGGTTAGGGCACAGGCGATGATGAAAGACGCAAAGGACGAGGAGGCATTTAAGCGAGCTGCCAATGAGTTTGAACTGGCTCTCCAGCTGGCCCCTTGGTGGAAAGACGCTTATTTTAATTTGGCTGTCGTACAGGAAAACGCCAAAATTCCCTGGGGCGCCATTGCCAACTACAAGCTCTACCTTGAGGGAGTCCCTGGCGCTAAAGAGGCTCGTGCGGTTCAGAACAAGATTTATGCACTTGAGGTTCAGTCTGAGAAACTCGATTTCGTGTTGAGAATGGCCGGAGGCTGGTATTCAAGGGAAGGTTTTATGGACGCCAGTGTGGATGGAAACAAAATTCGATTTGTTTACAGGCTGCCTGCTTCAAAAGACAGGAAGGTATATGGCCTGAGGAAGGGAAGTCTGTTTTTGTCTGGCGAGATAAGCGGAAATCGTTTTGAAGGGCAGCATGTAGGGCGCTACACAACGAAGGTCAAATGTTTTCCCCAGGGCCGAAAGTACAAGGTCAAGGGCGATTTTTCAAAAAAAGGGCGCCTGCTTACGCTTACGCTCTTTAATGCCACTATCGATAAGAAATCATGCAAGGTAAAAAGAAAGAAATCATTTCAGTTTAAAATTGCGAGGCAAAACATAGGGAGGATGGGTTCAACCATCGGGAATATTACAGACAAAAAGATGCGCTCGCTTGGGCTCGGTGGAAAGGGAGTCCTTCTGACGAATTTGACTAAGGGAGGAACTGCCCAAAAAGCGGGCCTGCAGGAAAGGGATGTCCTCCTCGCATATAACGGTGTCAGGGTTTATGACATTTTCGAATTGATAGCGGAAATGACTCACCCTCGCGGAACAAAGGTGAAATTACGCGTTTTCCGCGAAGGTAAAGAAGTAAATGTCTTTGCGACGCTGCGGTAAAAGAATAAGCGCGGCGCAAGTGCCGAGTGTTCGAGTGGGGGGGGGCCTCAAAATGAAGTTGAGTGGAAGAGCCCAGTTCACCATCCTCTGTCTTTTTCTCTTCAGTTTTGCCCTGGTTGTATTCCATGTCTTGCCCGCCTCAGCCGCACGATATGTGGACCCCCGGAGGAACTTGGGGGGCTACAAGAGTTGGTGCGCAGGGGCGGGAGGACATTATGACTATAACGGTGGAAATATACGCTGTATCCCGGGCGCAGGAACCAGCCGGATGAATTACGGGGGCTACAATTTCGGCGGCTACAACCCCTATCAACAGATGTTCGGCATCATGGGTAACGCCCTCGGAAAGGCCATGAGTTGTGCCATGGATCCCAATTGTAATGGCTCGAACAAAAGGCGCCGCCAGATGCGAAAAAAGATTGAGAGTAGAAAGCTACTAGAGCGGAAGCAGGCACGACTCCAGGCTGAACATCTGCGGCAGGAATTTGAAAGGGAGCAAAAAGAGGTGCGCAGGGAAGAAAATGAGAGGCGCCGAAAGATGGAAAGCGCCCGGAAGCGTATCTTTGGAGTTCTTAAAGGCGGGATTGAGGGATCCGAGGCGTTCAGGCTCAAAACGAATGATGGGACTGCTGTTTTTAAGATCAAAGAGGAAAACCTTCCTATCGGCCCCTCTAGTGACAAAGAGCGAGAAGACTGTACCGCATACTTTATTCAACTTGCAGAAGAGGCAGGCGGGCAGGGGAATTTCAGTGAAGCGTCTTTTCTCAGCAAACAGGCAGGAGAGATGCTTAAAAGTGGCGCCGCCGATGTTCAGTGCTCCAAGAAGGCAATCGCCAGAGCGGGGGGGGCGGGGCCGATTGACCCGGTTATTACGAATGCAGTGAAACCGGAAGACAACGCCATCGTAAAGCTCTCAACGAAAGAGATTCTCCAGCGCCACTCGAAGCTTTACGGAAAGCTCTATCACCGTGCGGATAAAGAGCGCGATGCCTGGATTGAAAAATCAGACGATATTGATCGCCAACTGTCTGGGGTAAAGGAAGCCGAAGTATCTCACGAGGAAGCTAAGGTAGAACTTGCCAGACTTGAGGAACTAAATACAAAGGCCCGGCCCGGGACCTTCCCCCCTGGCGCCATGATGCGAGCCAGAGCGAAGATTATGAAGACTAAAAAAATTCTGGACGAGAGACAGGGGACCCTCTTGGTTGCCCGACGAAACCTCTCGAATCTAGGAGAGAAGATGAAGAAGACGGGAAAGATGTTTGAGAGCGCTGCCAAGGGTCCAGAGGAGTGGGGAAGGCTCATTAAGCAGGTGAATCTGGGTGGCTAGCGTTGTTGCCGTGCGAGTTGCAGAACAATTCCTTATGACGGCTTGCCTGTCGATGGTTCTGTTGCCGCTCCCTTTTATTTCCTTTGGTGGTGATGTCGCCCAAGGGGCATCCGTACAGGACGCCTGTATAGCAAGCTGTCCGAGCGTCCGGGGTTCTTTTGGCAGCAGGCGCAAGGACTCACGCTGTGTCTTAAAGTGCATGAATCCAAGGCAAACTACGCGCGCTCGCACGAAGAGCTCCTTGCGCTCTGCGCTTTCCACCATTCGTAGGAACACCCTGATTGGAAAGTTAAACCCACTTTCCCTCGCCAAGGAAGTTAGTGAACTTAAAAGCAATGAAAAAAAGATCCGGCAGGACCTGATTGATGCCCGTATAGCCCTTGCTAAGGCACGGAGAGATCGTAGTCGGACATTTGAAAGAGCTGCTCTCCGAAAGATTGCCGCTGCTGAGGCTGCTTTGAAGGCGATGTTTTCGAAAAAATCGGCTGCACGCCTTGTCTCGGAGTCGATGAAGAACCTTCGAAAAGGCTTCTCGGGTATCCTCGGGCATTTCATGAAGGAAACACAAGAAACGAAATACGGTTTCTACCGCAACCCCCTTCTTGAAAAACAAATTTCAGGGATGCTCGCACTTCTCAGAAAAAATTCCCTTCGACCGGGCAATCAGATTGCGTTCAAAATTTTGAACACAAAGAAGCTGACGCACATCGCAGCGACAGACGGAGAGACCATCTACATCGACAAAGCGTATTTGGACATGAAGCCGTCTCAAGATGAGCTGATGTTTGTGCTGAGCCACGAGATGGGGCACGCGGATCTCGATCACTTGCTTTTAAAATTGTCGCATTATGCAGGTTTGTCGTTTGAGGAGGCCTATTTCCCGGCCCGAATCAGTGCCAAGGACCCTCGCGTGAAAAAGGCCATTGAGAGAACACTTCACGATATCGAGGTAGGTCAGTATTCCCAGGACCGCGAGCGCGAAGCTGATTTGCTCGGCGCGCGGACCGCATTGGCTGCGGGAATTTCCCCCCGAGGTATCAAGGAATTCATCGACCGAATGGTGAAGCTGCATGGCCCATCCATGAAGAAGGGCGGCAGGGATCTGACGAGAGAGAAGCAGTCCATTCTCAAATCATCTCATCCTCAGCCACTCGGGAGGCTGAGGGACCTCGAGCGGGCCTTGGGCCGCCGCTTTTGGGAGAGATAGAAGCTCATACCTCCTCTGTGCTCCGCAAAACTCGACTCTCCATAAAATGAACGCCTTGGCGAGTATGTTGGATTGATAATATTTAGGAGTTCTGCACAGGAAAGTAGTTTTAAGCGGCTTTTTCGACTAGCGGAACGGTTATTAAATAAGTCACGAATCGGGCCGGGTACAAGAACCTGAATTATCGGGTTGTAAATATTACCTGGTAAGGGTTTTCGGGCTTATGGTGATATTGGTAGCGGGTTCGGGGGGGGGCTAAAGGTTCCAGAAATCTCGTGGCTAGTGGTACAACTTTTTGGGACAGGTCATCCCCCCTTACGTCGGTCAATGCTGAAAGAGAGGCTTTTTGGTGCTGTGGATGTGCCCCCATGCCGGGTCCGTTCTGTATTGAAAGTGTAACCAAATTTTAGGCGAGCTATTTTGCTTGGAAGCTCTAAGTAATGCGGTAAATTATTCCTTGATCTCCAGGTTTTCGATCTGAAGATTGGCGTGGGCGAGCTTGTCGGCGAGCTGGCTGGCAATGTATTCGAGAATCTTGTAGCCGAGCGCTGGCAGGGTGTTGCTCAGGATAGTACGCTGAACCGATAGAAGAATTGTATCGATTTCGGCTTTCGCCGAAGCGGAATGGGGGGCATTTTTCAGCAGGCCGACCTCGCCAAAACTTTGCCCCTCCCCGAGATAGCCTAGAGTCTTGTCCGCGCGGTAGATGCGCACCTGCCCGCTGAGGATGATGAACCAGATGGCCTCATGCTCTCCCTCCTCGAAAATAATCTCTCCCGCCTGAAAGGGGGAGCTCTCGCACATCCCGAGAAAACCGAGAAGTTCATCGTCATTCAGGCTGGCGAAAAACTCGTAGTTTTTCCTGAGCTTTGAAGAAAGAACATCGAGGCTCAAGTTTCTTTTTCGGGACGATTCGGAGATTTTATCTTCATTGCTCATGAGTCGGAAAATGCTCCTCGGTCGGGATTGAAATTCCTTAAGTCGTTAAGTCCTCATTGTAATGTCTGCAAGCACTTGTTGCCAACGGAATTTTTTTTGATTATAGAACGCTTCACCTCTCTCGTGTCTTAAAGCCCCATCTATCTTTCCCAAAAAAGAAAGGGGTGTGCTCTGCAAAAAGTAAATCCCCCATAAAATGAATGACTTAACAAAGTCGTTGAATTGAGAAATTTTAGGGTTTTGGTTTAAGAGTGGGATTTTTTAAGCGGCTTTTTCCAGCAGCGGAAAGGATATTAAATAAGTCTTGAATCGGGCCCCCGCAATCAAGTATTTATTTCCCAATTATTTTTTTTGTTTTTTTTGAAGCGCTGACTTTTAGCGTGTAATGGGGTGAGGCAGTGTTGCGGCGAGAGGGAAAAGACAACCGCCACCGCTCCGAATACGAATGTTCGTATCGAAGCGGCGGCGGTAGATTCGGTTTGTCGAGTTCTCTGGTTATTTACCCCAGGGTGTGATCGCCTCTGTCAATTCTTTGTAGCCGTCGAGGAAACGGGGGCGTTTGCTGCCATAGACGGTGTCGAACTTGGCGACGGCATCGTCGAGCCAGGCGGCGAGTTCGGTGTTCCCCGGGTTGGCGTCGAGATAGGCATCGCGAATTAGCACGAAATGGATGCGCGGGTCGTAGGGCCGTTTTGTGCCGCCCATCGATTCATCGCCATCTAGCAGGCGCAGCAACATCGCATCGGCCGAGCCAAGGGTTTGTTCGTGGATCGCGGGGCCCGACATGCGGTGCATGACTGAGGTCATGTCGCGGCCATTACCGGTGGTGTGGCCCATTTCGGTCCACATTTTTTGCACATCGACATCATGACCAAGATGTTTGGCCACCATGCCGCCAAAGGCGCGCAGGGGGTCGGAAATATCGGCCATAAGATCTGTCAATCGGTCGCCGTCGAGATCGGTCGCCAGGATGATGCAGTCGCGCTTCTCGATCAGGTCCCAGACCATAAGCCCAAAATTGGTGTCGGAGATGTGCTGCTCGATGCGCCCCCCCCAGTTCTCCATGCCGTCCTTAAAGTCGGCTGGCAGCAGGGCAATGATCTTGTCGATCTCATCTTTGAATTCTACATAGGGGTCAACAGCATATTTGCGCCCCACCTCGAACTTGGTGCCCTGGAGCAGCCAGTTATGCAGCCCGGCATTGATGCCGTCCTCTTGTGCCTGGGTCGGCTTTGTGGCTACCCGTCCGAGATAGCCCGTCTCGTGCACCATCTTGAGGAACAGGCGGTTGGCGTAGGCCATCTGAATGCCGGGCGTGTTCAGCTGGGTGTGCACGATACCGGTCTTGGCATTGACGTTAAAGACGTTCTTGTCCTGCGAATAGGGCAGGCACGGCATGCAGCGCACGCAGGTAATCGGCCCGTAGGGGCGCACGTTGCAATATACCCCGGCCTGGGTCCGCAGAGGCGCGTTGCCCGATTTGCCCATGACTACGACCTTGCCGCCTTTTCCGTCATTGACCATGGCATCGCCGGCGGTCGACCACTTGATCGAAATACAGGGCATGTTGCCAAACCAGTTCAGCGGCTCAAGATTCCTGTCATGCCGTATTTGCGACCACATCGGCACCGCGTAGAACGGCAAACCGAGTACGTCAAGCGCTGCAATGGTGCCGATAAGAGCGTACGCATCGGTCATCGAATGGGCGACCGGATTTACCTTGCCGTCATGATTGCCGCCCTGCCAGACGATCGCATCGGGATATCCCTCTGGTCTGACATCGGAGGGTTCATACAGCTCAGCTACTTTTGCTAGCAAGTCGCCGCCGTCTGCTTCGGTGCGTGCAATGGACATCAAATCAATCATTTTTACCTCATTTGTCTTGGTGTTATCGAGAGAATTAAAGGGGCGTAAAATGGCACTACGAAAATCGTACTAGAGCGCCTGAAAGACGATAATATGTACCTGTAACACGGCAATATGTAAAGGGGGATGGGGGCGCGTTTATCAAACGAGCGGGCGGCCGAGCCTGGGCCGAATATGGTGATTTCCCAAGTAGGACTCTATCAGAATAGCTCTTTAGTAGTTAAATAAAACACCTTTCGCGGACTTTGACCCCTCAATCCACAGTAGATAGACTCATTTAACGTACACTAGAAATTTACATGATTGCGAGCCCGGAGGCCCCTCCCGTGCAGTGTCCTCAATGCCAGCACGAGAACCCAGTTGAATCAAGATTTTGCGGCGGTTGCGGCGCAAAGCTTGAACTTCTGTGCGCTAGCTGTGGTTCTGCTTCTCCTCCCGGCAATAGGTTTTGCAATCAATGCGGAGAATCGCTGGAATCTCCCTCAACACTGAAATCCCCGTACGCCTCCCCCGAGAGCTACACCCCCGGCCATTTGGCCGAGCGGATTCTCACCTCCAAAACCTCTTTAGAGGGCGAGCGCAAACAAGTCACCGTCCTTTTCGCCGACCTCAAGGGCTCGATGGAGCTACTGGGCGACAGGGACCCGGAGGAAGCTCGTGCACTATTAGACGCTGTGCTCACCCGCATGATGGAGGCCGTGCACCGCTACGAGGGTACGGTCAATCAGGTCATGGGCGACGGCATCATGGCCCTTTTTGGCGCGCCGCTGGCCCTTGAGGACCATGCCCTACGTGCCTGCTATGCCGCCCTCGCCATTCAAAGCGCCATCAACAGCTATGCCGATGAAGCCCGGCGGGAGATGGGCGTTGAGGTGAACGTCCGGGTTGGGCTCAACTCGGGCGAGGTCGTGGTCAGGAGCATCGGCTCAGACCTCAAAATGGATTACACCGCCGTGGGGCAGACGGTGAACCTCGCCGCCCGAATGGAGCAGATAGCTCCTCCGGGGGGAATTCGCATGACGGCGGAGACGCTTCGGTTCGCAGAGGGTTTTGTTCAAGTTGAATCTCTCGGCCCGGTGCCTATCAAGGGCTTGCCTGAGGCTGTTGAGATATTTGAGCTCCTTGGCGCGGCCTCGGGGCGCACCCGCTTTCAGGCAACAGCCTCGGGCGGGCTCACGAAATTCGTCGGCAGGCGTAACGAACTTGAGGACCTAGAAGAGGCACTGGGTAAGTCAGGCGAGGGGCAGGGGCAGGTTTTCGCCACGGTCGCCGAGGCGGGGGTGGGCAAGTCGCGCCTCTACTGGGAGTTCATCCGCTCCCCGCGCACGAAGGAATGGCTCGTCGTCGAGAGCGGCTCTGTCTCCTACGGCAAAGCGACGGCCTACAAGCCCGTTATCGATCTTCTGAAAGCCTATTTTTCGATTGAAGACACCGACGGCCACCGCCGAATACGCGAAAAAGTAACGGGCAAAATTCTCACCCTCGATGAATCGCTCACAACCGTGATTCCCCCCGTCCTCTCCCTTCTCGAAGTCCCGATTGAAGATGAGGGTTGGAACAACCTTGACCCGGCCCAGCGGCGGCGGCGTACCCTCGACGGTGTAAAGGGGCTGATGCTCCGGGAAGCCAAGGTCCAGCCGCTTTGCCTCGTGTTCGAGGATCTTCACTGGATTGACACCGAGACGCAGGCGCTTTTGGACTCGATGGTCGAGAGCCTGCCGAGTACGCGGGTGCTCCTTTTAGTCAACTACCGGCCCGAGTACGAGCACGGCTGGGCGAACAAGAGCTACTACACAAGGCTCAGGCTCGACCCACTGTCCTCCGAGGGCGCGGAGGAGCTTCTTGCCGCAATTCTCGGCGGGAACGCCGCACTCGGCCCGCTCAAGACGCTCTTAATCGAGCGCACGCAGGGCAATCCCTTTTATCTCGAAGAGAGCGTACAAACCTTGATTGAGAGCGAGGCGCTCGCGGGCGACCCCGGCGCATACAAACTGACCGAGGACGTTGCCAAAATCGAGGTTCCGCCGACGGTTCAGGCCATCCTCGCCGCCCGGATAGACCGCCTGCCGCCCGAGGACAAACGGCTTCTGCAAACCGCATCCGTCATCGGAACACACGTTCCCTGTTCTCTTCTCTCGGCAATTGCCGGGATGAGCGAGGAGGAATTGCAGCGGGGTCTCGCCACCCTTCAGGCGTCTGAATTCCTCTACGAGACGAACCTCTTTCCGGAACGGGAGTTTACCTTCAAGCACGCCCTCACGCACGAGGTGACATACGGCGGGCTCGTTCAGGATAGAAAGCGCGCGCTTCATGCCGCCATCGTAGGCGCTATAGAGGAATCAGCGGGTTATCGTCTCGATGAGCAAATCGAACGCCTCGCGCACCATGCTTATGAGGGTGAGGAATGGGAAAAAGCGCTGACCTATTCACAGCAGGCGGGTGAGAAGGCCTTGATGCGTTCCGCGTACCATGATGCTCTAAATCATTTCGAGCGGGCCTTAATCACCGTGCCTCATATTCCCGAGAATCGCGAAAAGAATGAGCAGGTAATCGATGTCTTCCTAGCCTTGCATGGCGCCATAATCCCTCTCGGGAAAGTGGAGAATCTCCTCAACCATCTCAGAAAGGCGGAGACGCTGGCGCAACAGATTAACGATGATCTCCGGCTCGGGCGGTGCCTTCAAATGCAAACCCAATTTTATTTTACTACAGGTGATTGGGACCGGGCGCTCGATTCTGCTCTACGGACCATAGATGCCGCGACAAAATCTGGAGATGTGTATACACAATTTATGGGAAAAACCATGATTGGAATGGCGCATTGCGTGGGGGGCGACCTTCATTCGGTGAAGAATGCTTTGGACGAAGTCGTTGCTGCGGATTTGAAGGATTGGGAGAAGCCCATGGGCCTCGGCCTAAACTATCCTTCGATGTTGTCTCGAAGCTTTCTCAGCAGGTGCATGGCCGAATATGGAGAATTCGACACGGCCATCGCCTTACATGAAGAGTCGATTCGTATCGCGGAAACATGCAATGAACCTGTCGCCATTGCCCAATGCTGCAGAACCGGTGGAATGGCGTATATCTTTCAAGGCGACTTCAGCAGTGCCATCTCATTGAGCGAGCGAGGAATTGAAATTTCAAATGAATGGAATATCCAAATATTCCTGCATCGCCTTTATTCCGCATTAGGATACGCGCATGGCATGGAAGGGCGACATTCGGAGGCTGATGCCTTGTTTGAAAAATCGGATGTGATGGAAACATCGATAAAAAACAAGGGCTTCGACCTCAACATCCACTATGCTTTGAGAGGCAAATTCTACTTGCTAGCCGGAAGAGTGGAAGTAGCGGTGGACCTCGCCGCTCGCGCTCTTCGCGATTCGCGCGAGTGCAAGGAGCGTGGTTCCGAGGCCTGGACTCTATGCCTCTACGGCGATATCCACTCCCACCCTGATGCCTTTGAACCCGAAAAGGCGGAAGAGAACTACCGGCAGGCCCTCGCGCTGGCCGGGGAGCTCGGCATGCGGCCATTAACAGCCCACTGCCGCAAGGGACTCGGTGCGCTGTACGGCAAGACGGGCCGGGAAGATGAGGGACGTAATGAGCTCACCACCGCGATGGATATGTACCGCGATATGGAGATGGCCTTTTGGCTTGAAAAGGCTGAGGCGGCGATGGCGGAGGCGGGGTGAGGTAAGAACCCAGATTACTAACCCTTATCTTGGGGCCCCTTTACTTTTCTGAAATGTGCAGGGGGTGTGCTTTAAGCTGGATCTGTGACGGAGGGGCAAACAGAAAGTTTTGCACGCCTATAATCTTATTTTAATCATACGTTTAAGTCTGTAAGCTCATCTAGTTTCTTGATCCCTTCATCTGGATTATCCCAAAAAATAAAGGCAGCGCGGGGGCCTATCGGGGCCCATCTGGCCGGGTCTGAGGCAGGGCCGAAGAGGGCGAGGCTTGGCGCGCCCGAGAGGGCGGCGAGGTGAGCGATGCCGGAATCACCGCCGATGTAGGCAGCGGCGCGGGCGAGAACGGCCGAGAGGATATCTAGCGGGGGGGACACGAGGCGGAGTATTTCAACGCCCCAGGCTTTCTCGAATGCGCGGGCAAATGCCCGGGTGGGCTCCTCGTCGGCGGGGCCTGTTATTAGAAGTGGGGTGGCTTCGAGCTTCTCGCAATAGTGGAGAGCCAGGGCCAGGAGGGTGGTTGTTGGGGGCCATTTGGGGCGGCCTCCTCCGCCTGGATGGATGGCGAGGAGGGGCGCGGCTGGGGCTCCGATTCGCTTTAGGTAGTTTGCGGCATCTTGTTGTATTTTAGGCGATTGTTTTAATGGGGCAGGTGCCGTGACCTGGCTGCCCGAGAGGGGGGCGCGGGTGTCTTTGGGGCGCTTTAAGTGTGTATGTCTAACTGTCTGTATTCTAATAGATTGATTTGATTCGTTGGTGCCGCTGATCGAGATATTCGCCTTAGGAGCGCCGTGCCCGGCATGTGCGACATGTGCGCTCAATGCCCACTCGGCGACGTGCTGCCGGCTACCCTCGGGCGGAAAGGGCTGGGCGATGAAGGTCTCGGCTTCCTCAAGGGCGGCGAGCCTTTTGGAGGCGGCGCCATCCGGGTCCCTGGTGAACAGGATGATGGGGTTAAAGCTCTTTAGGAGGCTTGTTAGCTCGTCATCTTCCCCGGCGAGAGAGATGGCTGGAGCGGTATGAAGGAGGTGAAATGGCGGTGCGCCCGCATCGAGAAGGGCTTCAATGCGGCCATCGCCCATAAGGGGCGCAGCATAGGCCGGATGGGCCGCGAATGTGATGTGAGCATCGGGATATGCGCATCTTAAGGCATCGAGCGTTGGGAGGCAGAGCAGGGTGTCGCCCAGCGCCCCTGAGCGATAAAGGAGTGCTCGGGTGGTCACTATTTTAGAGCCGGATGGCCTGGGCTATGCGGGCAAAATCCTCTGCCGAGAGGGTTTCGGCGCGGCGGCGAGTCTCGATTTCCGCAGATTCAAGGATGTTGAGCCAGTCTAGCCGCTCTCCTCCCTGCAGGGTCCACGAGCGCAAGTTGTTGAGGATAGTTTTTCGGCGCATTGAAAACGCTTTGCGAATCAAGGAAAAATAGATTTCCTCATCCTCCACTTGGACCCGAGGCGCCTTTCTTGCTGTCAATAAAATAATAGCCGAATCGACCTTGGGAGGGGGATTGAAGGACTCCGGAGGCACGATACGCTTGATTTTGACCTCATAGCGATGCCCGACCCAGAGAGTGAGTGTGCCGTAGTCCTTTCCTCCCGGATCTGCAGCCAGCCGCTTGCCGACTTCGCGCTGGACCATCACCACCATCGTGGGAAACCAATCGGGCCGCGAACTCAAGTCAGCGATGATCCCCGAGGCTATCTGATAAGGCAGGTTTGCAATGACTTTCATCGGCGTGGGAAGGGTGAAATGATCAATTTTCATGGCATCACCCGCTATGATTTCGAGGTGTTCGCGTTCATGGGAGAGTTTTTCGAGGATAGGGAGGATATCTCGATCTATCTCGATTGCGGTGACCCGGGCACCCGCCCCAAGGAGTCTCCTAGTCAGGGTCCCATCTCCTGCGCCTATCTCAAGGACACGGTCCGTGTCCGTAAGTCTACCTAGTTCAATGATTTGAGAGAGCGCTGCCTCGTCTCTTAAAAAATGCTGCCCAAACCGTTTTTTAGGTTGATGTGCCATAGTCTACTTATTCTCAAGTTTTTCTAGTCACATGGTAGGTATAAGAAAAAAGCGCCGAGAAAGAATATCTTGATAAAATAACTTTTGCCTGAGGTCTGACCTCCACGCAAGTCGATTTGAGGGCATTATGTAATTCGGAGTATGAATGAGACTCGTCTATTTTTGAATGTTCTACAGGGAACAATTGCCTAGCTGTGTTGATTTTTCCTGGCAGCGTCTTTAGTATCACCGGCGCGAGAGACGATTGAGCCCAGAAAGGCGTGATTTTATTTGCCTTTGCGAGTTGTGATCTTTTGTAATTATCTCCTATATTGGATTGAGTTGGAGCGCAAATTTTTTTTTAAATTGCGTTTTTTTATTAGCACTTCGAAAGCATTTCTTTCTATTTATGATGGCAAGTGATCTCATCGTCAATGGGGTCGAGGGTGCGATTTCAGTTACTTATGACCTGCATCGCCAAATAAAGGGCACGAAGATAGTTTCCTGCTCGGACTTTGGGAAGGCCATCATTAAAAACATGTAAGGGAATTTCCCTTAAGGAGGAGCATCATGGGCCGACCAAAAATCACTATAGTCGGAGCCGGAAACGTAGGTGCCACCGCCGCCCATTGGGCTGCAGCGCGTGAACTTGGAGATATTATCCTTCTCGATATCGTCGAGGGAGTTCCTCAGGGCAAAGCGCTTGACCTCTACGAGGCGGCCCCTGTCGAGGGATTTGACTGCCGCGTAACTGGTTCAAACGACTACGATGACACGAAAGATTCCGACATCGTAGTTGTCACAGCCGGTATCGCCAGAAAGCCGGGGATGAGCCGGGATGATCTCATCTCCACCAACGCGGGAATCGTTGGTTCAGTTACTGACGAAATCGTCAAGCGCTCTCCGAACTGCATCTTGGTTATCGTTTCAAATCCATTGGATGTCATGGTCACGAAGGCGCACATGCAGTGCAATTTCCCGCGCGAGCGAATTGTGGGGATGGCCGGTGTCCTGGACAGTGCGCGCTTCCGTGCGTTCATCTCGATGGAATTGAACGTCTCGGTTGAGGATATTAGTGCTACGGTTCTTGGTGGGCACGGGGACAGCATGGTTCCTCTGCCTCGGTACAGTACTGTTTCAGGCATTCCAATCACGGCATTGATGAAGCCCGACCGAATCGAGGCGCTCGTTCAGCGCACCCGGGACGGTGGTGCTGAGATAGTAAATTTCCTTAAAACGGGGAGCGCCTTTTATGCACCTGGCGCCTCGGTTGTTCAAATGGTTGAGTCGATTTTGAAGGACAAAAAACGAATTCTTCCTTGCGCCGCTCTGCTTCAGGGCGAATATGGCCAGGACGGTATTTTCATGGGTGTACCGGTGAAACTCGGTTCAGGCGGTGTAGAAGAGGTCATCGAGCTTGATCTGACCGACGAGGAAAAATCGGCATTTGACAATTCAGCAGACCATGTACGTGAGTTGATAAAAACGCTGTCCTAACCAGTATGGCGGGGCAGAATTTTATCCCTTCCCCTCTGAATGAGGTTAGTAGACGCGGTCAATCGGTATCAAGACCACCGCAACGATAAATTGTGAGGTGGGCTGGGCCGATTACGAACTGCCGAATGGACATTTTAGCGCCTCGTATTCTCGAGGCAGGCCCCAAGAGTGATGACCGGTGAAAATGGGTCGAATCTTTGAGTCTATTCTCTGAATTGGAGATTCTGGATGAATATCCACGAGTATCAAGGTAAAGAGCTTTTTAAAAAGTACGGTGTGACGGTTCCTGGCGGGAAGGTGGCGAGTACGCCTGAGGAAGCCGAAGCCATTGCTAAGGAATTGGGTGGAACAGTGATCGTTAAGGCGCAAATTCATGCCGGTGGGCGTGGAAAGGGCGGTGGCGTCAAGCTTGCCAAAGACCCGGCCGAGGCGAAAAAAGTTGCTTCCGAAATACTTGGGATGACGTTGGTGACGCACCAAACAGGGCCAGAGGGCCGCTTTGTTAAAAAGGTGCTTGTCGAGGAGGCCAGCGAAATAGCCAACGAGCTTTATGTGAGCATTGTTCTGGATCGCGCTACGGGGCGACCAACGATAATGGCGAGCACCGAGGGCGGCATGGATATCGAAGAGGTAGCCGCCAATACCCCCGATAAACTTCTCAAGGTTCAGATCGATCCGGCCATCGGAGTATGGCCTTCGACAGCTCGCCGCGTTGCCTACGGCCTTGGCCTTGAGGGTGATCAGGCAAAAGACGGCGCGAAATTCGTGACGAATCTTTATAAGTTCTACGATGAGATGGACTGCTCTCTTGTCGAGATTAATCCCCTTGTTCAGACGAAGGACGGTCGAGTATTCGCTCTCGATGCAAAAGTAAACTTTGATGACAACGCCATTTATCGACACAAAGATGTTGGTGAAATGCGCGACACCGATGAGGAAGACCCTCTTGAGGTCGAGGCGTCAAAATATAATCTCAACTACATCAAACTCGACGGGGAAGTTGCATGCATGGTTAATGGCGCGGGGCTCGCGATGGCGACCATGGACATTATCAAGCTGAGCGGTTCTTCCCCCGCGAATTTCCTCGATGTCGGCGGTGGTGCAAATAAGGAGATGGTAGAGAATGCTTTTCGCATCTTGATGGACGACGATGATGTGAAAGCCGTTTTTATTAACATCTTCGGCGGTATTCTTCGCTGTGATGTGCTTGCCGAAGGCGTGGTCGAGGCAGTGAAAACGGTGAATGTCAATGTTCCCATTGTAATTCGGATGGAGGGAACGAACGTCGAGAAGGGCCGGGAGATTCTTGAAAATTCTGGTCTGGACTTTACTGTAGGTAATGGAATGGCCGACTCCGCTGAAAAAGTGGTGGCGGCCCTTAAACGGTAAGGGAGAGATTCGTTGACCATTCTCATTAACAAAGACACGCGTGTTCTCGTTCAGGGTATCACCGGACGAGAGGGCGGATTTCATGCAGGGCAATGTCAAAATTACAGCCAAGAATTTGCTGGTGGTGGTGGGGCGGTAGTCGCTGGTGTGACGCCCGGTAAGGGTGGTCAAATGGCTGACGGCATTCCGGTATTTAATACAGTGGTGGAGGCTGTGGCGGAAACGGGCGCGAATGCGTCGTTGATTTTTGTGCCGCCGCCATTTGCTGCTGATGCGATTGTAGAGTCTCTGGATGCGGACGTTCCCATCGTTGTCTGTGTCACTGAGGGGATTCCGGTGCGTGATATGGTCAATGTTCATCGGCACCGTCAGGGTAAGGACAATGTTTTGATTGGCCCAAATTGTCCGGGAATTATTTCTCCCGATGAGTGCAAGATGGGAATTATGCCGGGGCACATCCATAAAAAAGGAACCATCGGCGTTATTTCGAAAAGTGGCACGCTTACCTACGAAGTTGTGGCGCAGTTGACCGAGCAGGGACTCGGGCAAACTACTTGCGTGGGTATTGGCGGGGATCCAATTATCGGGACCATGTACATAGAACTCCTTGAGCGTTTTGAGGCGGACCCAGAGACCGAGGCTATTATCATGATCGGCGAGATAGGCGGGTCTGCTGAATCGGATGCGGCGCGTTGGGCCAAGGAGAATGTTACGAAGCCAATGGTAGGTTTTATCGCGGGGCAGACGGCTCCTCCTGGCCGCCGTATGGGACATGCGGGCGCAATTATCTCTGGTGGAGAGGGAACGGCCGCCGAGAAAATGCGCGTAATGGATGAGTGCGGAATCCACGTTTCCAAGAGCCCTGGAGATATGGGCATCACCATGGCCAGGGCGCTTGGTAAGGCGTAATGCGCTTTTAAGTTTATAATTTTTTTACATCTTTTGAGGGGTAGTTTTTAAAATGGAACGTACATTCGCGATGATCAAGCCTGATGCCACTGAGCGTGGAATTGCCGGAAAAATTGTCTCCCGGATTGAGGCGGAAGGATTTCGTATTTTGGGTATGCGTCTGGTCTCGATGACGAAGTCGCAGGCTGAGGGTTTCTACAATGTTCACCGGGAGCGCCCGTTTTTTGGCGACCTGACAGGTTTTATGTCCTCAGGGCAGACTGTTGTTCTGGCGCTTGAGCGGGACAACGCTATCAAACATTGGCGCGATGTGATGGGAGCGACCAACCCCGAGGAGGCCGCCGAGGGAACTATACGCAAAGAGTTGGGCGAGAGTATTGAGCGCAACTCCACGCATGGCTCTGATGCCCCGGATACGGCGGCCTTCGAGCTTGGATACTGGTTTCCGGGTGTGGATCTGGGCGGATAGTTTTCCCGATGGGAGAGGGTGTCATGCGACTTAAAGGTAAGGTGGCTATTGTCACCGGCGCCAGTCAGGGTATTGGGCAGGTCATTGCTCAGGTAATGGCCCGCGAGGGGGCGAGGACAGTTCTCGCCGCCCGCTCCGAGAGCAACCTTGAGGAAACCGCGAAGCTGATTGCCGATGAAGGCGGTATCTCTCATATGATTCCCACCGACATCACGGATGAAGCTTCCGTTGAAAAATTAATAAAAGAAACCATCTCTCATTTCGGGGGGGTCGACATCCTGATCAATAATTCGGGTGTCGCCGGACCTATGAAGGCGGTTGAGGATATTTCCGTCAAGGAGTGGGAGGAGTGCTTTGAGGTGAATGTGACGGGAATGTTTCTTTGTTGCAAACACGCCATTCCTGTCATGAAGGAAAAACGCTCGGGGCGCATTGTTAACATCAGCTCGATGACCGGGAAGCGGCCCCTGGTCCACCGTTCTCCCTACGCGGCCTCGAAGATGGCTGTCATCGGCTTGACGCGCACCCTTGCCTTCGAGGTGGGCGAGTTCGGCGTCACCGTGAACACGGTATGTCCGGGCGCCACTGAGGGAGAAAGAATTCGCCGCGTTATTGCTAATGAGTCGAAGGCGCTGGGGATCTCCCTTGAACAAGCCGAGAGTAATTTCACGGGCGCCCTCAACACGCTGGTTCTTCCCGAGGATACGGCCAATATGTGTGTTTTCCTGTGCTCCGAGGAGGGGCGCCACATGACCGGCCAGGACATCAACGTAACGGCGGGGCTTTGCTGGTATTAGTATTTTCTGGGGCGGGGCGTGATTTGCCGCCAGTTCGAATAGGGCGGGGAGTTGCCATTGCGCCTGAAAGATAAGATCGCCCTCGTCACCGGGGCGAGCCAGGGAATCGGTCGGGTGATTGCCTGCCGCATGGCCGCCGAGGGAGCGCGGGTGGTTCTCACCGCTCGAAACGAACCCAACCTCCAGAAAACCTCGAAATTAATTGCAGCGGCGGGCGGAAGTAGCCTCGTCATCCCTGCGGACCTCGCTGACAAAAAATCTTTGGTGAATCTGATAGAAAAAACGCTTGCCGAATGGGGCGCGATAGACATTCTTGTCAATAATTCTGGCATCATCGGCCCCACAAAGCGGTGCGAGGAGATTTCTCGCCAAGAGTGGGATGAGTGTATGTCTGTCAACATGACCGGCGTTTTTTTGTTGACCCAGGCGGCTCTTCCCGCCATGAAAAAGAATCGCTCTGGCACAATTATTAACGTGGGCTCCGTTACGGGAAAGCGCCCGCTACCCGGTAGGATGCCCTACGCAGCGGCAAAAATGGCCCTTGTCGGATTTACCCGAACACTTGCCTTCGAGGTGGGTGATTTCGGGATTACGGCCAACGTGATTTGCCCCGGCTCGACCGAGGGTCCGCGCATTGATCGTGTCTGCCGGGAAATGGCTATCGCCGAGAAAATATCAATCGAGGACGCCGCCACCACGTTTACGGCGCCTGCTGCTCTTAAACGATTTGTCCTTCCTGAGGATCATGCTGGCATCTGTGTTTTTCTCGCCTCGGACGATGGGGCGAATGTCACTGGACAGGATATCAACGTCTCAGGCGGTCTTGTCTGGTATTAGCCATTTCCTGCGAAAATACACTGCCCGTGTTATGATGCTTGGCTGTTTAATCGAGCGCTCTTGTTTACGCCCATTTGTTATATCCGGAGAGTTAGATGTCCCCCTCGAATCGCCGCCCTCGCCGAGAGCGAAAAATCATTGTGCGTGGCGCCCGAGAGCATAATCTCAAAGATTTGAACCTCGAAATTCCGAGGGACAAACTCGTCGTCGTCACAGGTCTTAGCGGCTCGGGAAAGAGTAGCCTTGCCTTCGACACGCTCTACGCCGAGGGGCAGCGTCGTTACGTCGAATCTCTTTCGGCCTATGCCAGGCAGTTCATGGACCAAGTCGACAAACCCGATATTGATTCTATTGAGGGTCTCTCGCCCACCATTGCGATTGAGCAGAAAACCGTAAGTAAGAATCCACGCTCAACAGTAGGTACTGTCACAGAAATTTATGATCACATTCGCTTGCTCTATGCGCGAGTGGGCTCTCCACATTGTCCCTCTTGTGGGGAGCCGATGAACGCCCTCAAGATGGAGCAAATGGTTTCCCGGGTCATGGAAATGATGCCGGGCACCTGTGTTCAAATACTCGCTCCTATCGTTCGCGGTCGAAAGGGAATTTACCGCAAGGAGCTCGAAGGCCTTGAGCGAAAGGGATATACCAGGGTCCGAATCGACGGTCATTATTTGGACCTCAATGCCGAGATCGTTCTGAAGCGCCACATGAAGCACAATATCGAAGTCCAGGTGGACCGCCTGGTTGTAAAGCCGGGCATTGAGCGGCGCCTCATCGATTCAATAGAGACGGCCGTATCGCTTTCCACTGGTTTGATCATCTTCCAGGACGAAGCAGGGCCGGAGTACCTCTTTAGTCGGGATTTCACCTGTGTAAAATGCGATGTCACACTCTCTGAATCTGCGCCCCGCATGTTTTCATTTAACAGCCCGTACGGTGCCTGCGAGGATTGTGGCGGGCTGGGGGTTGTTCGGCGAATAGATCCGGCCCGGGTTGTTCCCGATTCCACTCTTTCCATCGATGAGGGTGCGATAGCTCCGATTGCGGGTAAGAAAAGTTTTCTTTCCTCGGCAGTAAATTCGGTCATCGAAGAATATGGCATCCCGCGGGACAAGCCTTTCCGTAAGCTTTCCCAGAAGCACCGGGGTATTTTATTTGAAGGCACAAACGGGAAAAAACTCAAAATTCGCCACAAAACAGCAAAACGAACCCTGCGCCGGGAGCGTGCCTTCGAGGGGATTTTAGGAGTTCTCGCCGAGCGATATGAGGGCTCCTCAAGCGATAACGTTCGGGCGGGGGTGGAGCAATATATGAATGCCATGCCTTGCAGTAGTTGCGATGGTGCCCGTCTAAAGCCCGAGAGTCTCGCCGTTATTTTTGGTGACAAGAATATCGGTGAAGTTTGCGCTATGTCCATCGGGAAGAGCCTCATTTTTTTTATTGAAATGACGATACGATATGCCAATGATCCGGTAGCGGAGCGTGTGCTCAAGGAGATTACCGAGCGGCTCGAATTTCTCTCCCGCGTTGGGCTCGATTATTTGTCGTTGGATAGACCGACAGCCACACTGAGTGGCGGAGAAGGCCAGCGGGTTCGTCTGGCCAGCCAGATTGGTGCTGCGCTTGT